>CALFYN010000846.1 GCA_937952345.1 uncultured Acidobacteriota bacterium | reverse complement strand
ATTCCTTCCGAGCGCATCTTCCCGCTGCCGGCGATTGCGGGCGCGGACGCGGGTGGGATTTTCTCTTCGGCGATTGTGGACGAGGAAGGGATTGTACTGCACCTCTCCGCGGAGCGGCTGGTGCCGGGACAGGTGTCGGGGGCGGAAGAGAAACGCCGCTCCGTGGCGTCGGCGCCGGCGGTGTTTAGCCGGGTTCGGACGTCGATTGCACGGGCGGAGAGTGCCGCGGTTCCTGTGCAGGCCGAGGCGGAGCAGAAGGCCGGGATGCAATTGATCACGTTCTCGCTGGTGCATGAACAGGCGCTGGAGCAGCCGATGCGGCTTGCAGTAACGGCGTCACAGGCGCTGGAGATTGCGAGCGGGTTGCCGATGACGGTGGTACCGCATGCTCCGGGGTTTCTGGCGGGTTTGGTGAAGTGGCGATCGATGCCCGTGCCGGTAGTGGATCTGGCGTCGTGGCTGGGCGTTTCGGCGGCTCCTTATGTGCCGGGGTCGCGATTGCTGATCTGCCGAGGGACGACGGGGCGGAGCCAGCGCGATGCGGGGTTGCTGGCGGTGGCGGCGGTGGACGATATCCGTAAGCTGGATCTGCCGATTGATTACAAGCCGTGGCCGCAGAAGGTGGGATGGAATGCGTCACTGGCGTTGGGGATATACAAGACGGAGCGGACGATGTTGGTGGTGCCGGATCTGGACGCAGTGCTGAGTTTTCAGGGGGCAGTGCCGGGCTACGCGATGTAGTCAGGCGGATGGTTGGAAGGCGTTGCGGATGGCTGCCGCGGCGTCTTCGGCGGTGGCGGCTTGGATGACCTGGCGGAATGCTGTGTCGAGGGCGGCGATGTCCGATACGAGGTCGATTTGTGAGGGGATGTCGCAGCCGGGGAAACGGAGTTGGAAGACGGTGCGGAGGTCTTCGCGTTTGGCTTCGAGGGTTCCCTTGAGTTTGCCTGTGGCCTCGCCTTCGGCCTTTCCTTCAGCCTTCCCATCCTGATACAGCCAGGTTTCGGTGAAAATATCGCTGGTCATTCTGAGCTTCTCCCGGAGGTTTTCCAACAGTAGCCGGATCTCATCCTTATCGTATCGAAGCGTTGCCAGGGCGGCAAGGTTGCCGGCCATGGCAGCGACGGGATAAGGAGCGTGTCCGGGGTCGCCGGCAAGGGTTTCGATGGCGACGGCCGCCTGTTCGAACTCTCGCATACCACCTTTGAGCAAGGGCACCCAGGGGAGAAGTGGTTCGCAGCCGGGTTCAAAGGCGATTCGCGGGTCGATCTGCCAGAGGCGGATCACTTGGTATGGGGTTTCGATGCGGAAGCCGTCGTCTTCGGCATAGGTGATTCTTTCGGGCATGAAGCGTGGGGCGGACTTCTCTGCCATGAGCACCAGGTAGCTGTCCACGGGGAGTTGGAACTTCTGCTTCATGAGGAAGCGATAGAGCGCGAGCCTGGGGACGCGGGTGGCGTGCCAACTGGTGATGGCTTCGAAATGGACGAGGCGTTGCGAGCCGATGCGGTAGGCGTGATCCACGTGCACGGGGTCGAGGTGGAGTTCGCGGAGGATGTCGATGGGTTCGGCGCTGCAACCGGGCTCGACGATGCCCAGCATACGGAGCAGCAGGTTCGGGAACTCTTCGGCGAGAAGTTTGAACCGCCCGTCGTAGGGCGTTTTCATCGCTACGCTGCTATTGTAGCGGGTCCGGCTACATCTTTAGCGCATCGCGCAGAAAGAGGATGGTGTCGGTGTATTCCTCGATGAGTTTGCCGGCGGGCTTGCCTGCTCCGTGGCCGGCGCTCGGTTCGATGCGGATGAGGATGGGGGATTTGCCTTCCTGCGCGTACTGCATCTGGGCGGCGTATTTGAAGCTGTGCGAGGGGACGACGCGGTCGTCGTGATCGGCGGTCATGATCATGACGGGCGGATAGACAGTGCCGCGTTTGGCGTTGTGGAGCGGGGAGTATTTGAGGAGCGTGGCGAAGTCTTTGGGGTTGTCGGGGGAGCCGTAGTCGGAGGTCCAGGCGCGGCCGATGGTGAATTTGTGGAAGCGGAGCATGTCCATGACGCCGACGTGCGGGACGGCTGCACCGAAGAGGTCGGGGCGCTGGTTGAGCACGGCTCCGACGAGCAGGCCGCCGTTGCTGCCGCCTTCGATGGCGATCTTCGATTTGTTGGTGTACTTGTTGGCGATGAGGTATTCGGCGGCGGCGATGAAATCGTCGAAGACGTTCTGCTTGTTGTCGAGCATGCCGGCACGATGCCAGTCCTCACCGTACTCGCTTCCGCCGCGGAGATTGGCGACGGCGAGGATGCCGCCCTGTTCGAGCCAAGAGAGGAAGTAGACGCTGAAGGCGGGGCGGATGGGGACGCTGAAGCCGCCGTATCCGTAGAGGAGGGTGGGGGTGGCGCTGTTGCGGCGGAGTCCCTTGCGTGAGGTGAGGAACATGGGGATCTTCGTGCCGTCTTTGCTGGGGTAGAAGACCTGTTTGGTTTCGTATAGCGAGGGATCGAAGGGAAGGCTGGAGGTGAATAGCGGGGCGCTGGCGCCGGTCTTTTCGTCGTAGCGATAGAGGCTGGGCGGGCTCAAGTAGCCGGTGAAGACATAGAACTGCTCGGGTTCATCCTGCTTGCCCTGCGACCATTGGACCTGGCCCATGCCGGGGAGTTTTACATCGCCGAGGGGTTTGCCGTCGAGGCTGAACATGCGGACGACGGATTTCACATCGCTCATGTAGCCGCAGAAGAGGCGGCCGGCGCTCCAGACGGCGCTTTCGAGCGGGTCTTTGGATTCAGGGACGATCTCGCGCCAGTTGGATTCGGCGGGCTTGGCGAGGTCGATGGCGATGATGCGGCTCTTGGGAGCCTTGTGCGTGGTCTGGAAGTAGACCGTGCTGCCGCGGCTGCCGAGCATCTGGAACGCTCCGGTGAACTGCGTGACGATTTCGGTGACTTTGTTGTTGGCGCGGAGGTCCATCACGTAGACGAGGTTTTCGACGCGTGTGCCGTGACCGACTCCGATGATGAGGTGGCGGTTGTCATCGGAGACAGTGGCGGAGAAGCTCCACTCTTTCTGGTCAGGGCGTTCGTAGATGATTTTGTCTTCGGATTGCTTTGTTCCGAGGCGGTGGTAATAGAGCTTGTTGTAGTAGTTTTCCTGAACGAGTGCGGCGCCTTCCTTGGGCTTAGGGTAGGTGCTGTAGTAGAAGCCGGAGTTGTCGGGGCTCCATTCGGGGGAGGAGAACTTGACCCACTCGATTTTTTCGCCGGTGTCTTTGGCGGTGGCGACGTCGCGCACGAACCATTCCTGCCAATCGGAGCCGGCCTTGGCGATGCCGTAGGCGAGGAGTTTGCCATTGGGGCTAGGCATCCAGGTGGAGACGGCGGCGGTGCCGTCTTTGGTGAGGGTATTGGGATTGAGGAGTTCGCGGGGCTGTCCGCCGGGATCCTGGACATAGAGGACGGGCTGATTCTGGCCTCCGTCCTGGCGGAGGAAGAAGAGGCGGCCACCGCGCTTGAGGATGCCGACGCCGGAGGTGCGGGAGTAATTCATCAGTGCGGTGATGCGGGTGCGGAGGGCATCGCGGCCGGGGATTTTGTCGAGGTGGGAGCGCGTGTATTTGTTCTGTTCGGCAATCCAGGCGCGGGTCTCGGGCGAATCGATGTCTTCGAGCCAGCGATAGGGGTCAGGGACGGTTGTGCCGTGCAGCGTGTCGGTGTGGTCTGTGCGTTTCGATTCCGGTGGGGCGGCCACCATAAAGACGGCTCCGAAGGACAGGATTAGCGAGAACATTCCCAGGCCCATAAGGCTTATTCTCCCAGACTGCGGTAAAATTCGGGCACTGGGTTTTCATGATCCAATTCCTTGCCCGTATCCTCTTACGTATCCTCTTCCGGTTGGAAGTGAAAGGCACGCCGCTGCGCGAGAAGCCGGAGCGGCTGCTGGTGGTTCCGAATCATCAGGCGTTCACCGACGGCCTGCTGGCGCAGGCATTCCTGCCCATCAAGGTGACGTGGATTGTGCACGCACAGATCGTGGCGAAGTGGCACTTCCGGTTGTTGCTGAAAGGGATTCCGCATTTGGCCGTGGACGCGGCGAATCCCATGAGCATGAAGAAAGTGGTGCACCTGATTGAGTCGGGGACTCCGGTGGGGATATTTCCGGAAGGGCGCATCACGGTGACGGGCAGCCTGATGAAGATGTACGAAGGGACGGCGTTTCTGGCGGCGAGGACGGGGGCGACGGTGTTGCCGATTCGGATTGAGGGGGCGACGAGTTCGATCTTCGGGAAGATGAAGCCGCCGTTTCCGGTGAAGCTGCGGCCGAAGGTGCGATTGACGTATCTGCCGGTGACGACGCTGCCGATGCCCGATGCTCCGTCGGCGAAGATACGGCGGAAACTGGCAGGCGAGCACATGCGGCACATCATGCAGAAGGCGGTGATGGACGCGCGGCCGAAGCGGACGCTGTACGACGCGCTGCTGGAGGCGGTGGAGTTGTATGGGCGGTCGGCGCCGGTGATTGAAGATGTGCGGCCGAAGCTGGATACATATGGCGATTTGCTGAAGGGGACGCTGGCGCTGGGGCGGCTGATTTCACGGCTGGCGGCGGAAGGGGAGTATGTGGGTGTGCTGCTGCCGAATGCCGGTCCGGCGGTGGCCACGCTGTTCGGGATGTTCGCGACGCGGCGTATTCCGGCGATGTTGAATTACACGGCGGGCGTGGATGGGATGCAGAGCGCGATCGACACGGCGCGAATCCAGACGCTGGTGACTTCGCGGGCGTTTCTGGAGAAGGGGAAGCTGACGGATAAGATCGCGCAGTTGCGGAACGTGCGGGTGGTGTATTTGGAGGATCTGCGGCCTACGTTTGGACTGACGGACAAGCTGTGGCTGATGCTGTATGCTCTGCGACGGCCACGATGCCTGGCGCGGCCGGTGCGGCCGGAGGATCCGGCGATTGTGTTGTTTACATCGGGGTCAGAGGGGAAGCCGAAGGGGGTTGTGCTGTCGCATGACAACATCCTGACGAATGTGGACCAGGTGAAGGCGACGATCGAGTTTTCGAATCGCGACCGGTTCTTTGTGGCGCTGCCGATGTTCCACAGTTTCGGGTTAACGGCGGGAGTGATTCTGCCGATGGTATCGGGGGTGCGGATCTTCCTTTATCCGAGCCCGCTGCATTACCGGCTGATTCCGGAATTGACGTATGACCGCGATTGCACGGTGCTTTTCGGGACGCCGACGTTTTTGAAATATTATGCGCGGTTTGCGCACAATTACGATTTTTACAATGTGCGGTACGTGGTGGCGGGTGCGGAGAAGTTGTCGGAGGAAGTGCGGCAGTTATACATGGACCGGTTCGGACTGCGGATTCTGGAAGGGTATGGGGCGACGGAATGCTCGCCGATTATTGCGGCGAACAGTCCGATGGCGTACCGGCCGGGGACGGTGGGGCAATTGGTGCCGCACATGGAAGGGCGGCTGGCTCCGGTGCCGGGGATTGAGGAGGGCGGGCGGCTGCATGTGAAAGGGCCGAACGTAATGATGGGGTATCTGCGCTATGAGAAGCCGGGCGTGATTCAGCCGCCGCAATCGGAGTTTGGGGCGGGGTGGTACGACACCGGAGATCTGGCGCATTTCGACGAAGACGGTTTTCTGCGGATAATGGGGCGTCTGAAGCGGTTTGCGAAGGTGGCGGGGGAGATGGTGTCGCTCGAAGTGGTGGAACGGATTGCGTTGGAGGCTTCGCCCGCGCGGTTGCACGCTTCGGTGGCGCGGAAGGATCCGAACCGCGGGGAGATTCTGGTGTTGTATACGGAGGACCGGAATCTGCGGCGGGACATGCTGAGCGAAGCGGCGCGGCGGCTGGGAGCGCCGGAGGTGGCGGTGCCACGGAAGATCGAGTACATCGACAAAATTCCGAAGCTTGGCACGGGGAAGACAGATTACGTCACGCTGAACAGCCTGGCGGAAACGATGGTCGAAAAATAAATGGCGGAATATTCCCTTCGCGAACAGCGCGGCTGGTATGTGTACGATTGGGCCAACTCGGCGTTTTATACGACGGTGGTCACGCTGTTTCTGGGCCCGTATCTGACATTGCTGGCGAAGAATGCGGCGGATGCGCAGGGGTACGTGTATCCGCTGGGGATCCAGGTGGCGGCGTTGTCGCTTTGGCCGTACATGGTGTCGCTGGCGGTTTTGCTGCAGGTGTTTGTGCTGCCACTGTTTGGGGCGGTTGCGGATCATTCGCATAAGAAGAAAGAGATATTGGGGCTGCTGGCGTTTGTGGGATCGGGCGCGACGGTGGCGATGTTTGCGCTGGAGGGGACGCGGTATTTGCTGGGGTGTGTGTTGTTTTTGATTGCGAATTCGGCGTTTGGAGCGAGCATTGTGGTGTACAACTCGTTTCTGCCGGAGATCGCGCCGCCGGAGCAGCGGGACAATGTTTCGTCGAAGGGATGGGGGTTGGGGTATCTTGGCGGCGGGCTCTTGCTGGTACTGAATCTGGGGTTGTATTCGAATGCGGAGAGCCTTGGATTGACGCAGGGGATGGCGGTACGGATTAGTTTGGCGACGGCGGGGATCTGGTGGGCGGGTTTCACGTTATGGCCGATGGCGACGTTGGTGAACCGTGTGCCGGGGAAGAGGATTCCCGATGGGGAGAATCATCTCACGGCTTCGTTGAAGCAGCTTGTGGGGACGGTGAAGGAGATCTTCACGCTGCCGCAGACGTTGCGGTTCCTGCTGGCGTATCTGATTTATAACGACGCCATTCAGACGATTATCACGCTGGCGGCGCAGTTCGGGCAGGAGGAGTTGAAGCTGCCGGTGGAGTCACTGACGGTGGCAATTCTGATTGCGCAGTTTGTGGGTGTGGTGGGAGCGCTGGGGTTCAATTGGATCTCGGCGCACATTGGGAACAAGCGGGCGGTGATGCTGACGCTGGCGATCTATTGCGTGGTGCTGGTGTATGCGTATGGGTTTGTGTCGACGACGGTGGAGTTTTACATTATGTCCGGAGCGGTGGGGGCCGTGATGGGCGGGAGCCAGGCGCTGAGCCGGTCGATCTTTTCCT
>CALFYN010000845.1 GCA_937952345.1 uncultured Acidobacteriota bacterium | reverse complement strand
CGCCACTGCATAGCTTGTGAACCGCCGGTTCCGCCCCGGCATCGACAACGAGGGAATCAGCGAAAACAGCGGCCTCACCTTCCCTTCGGTCCACACCTTCCGCTTCATCCCCACACTGAAATCCGAATGCCCCATCACCACCCGGTCCGTCCTCCGCGCCGACAATCCATCACCCCCAACCCGCAACTCCATGTCTCCCCCCATCCCTAACCGCAACGTCGGACTCCCCATCGTCAACACCACGGCGCCGTCCTTGTCCCACTGCACCGATGTCCCTAACTCCGTCTGCAACACCCCTCTGCTCACGACCCCCGCCGGATCCGCCAACCCCGGCCGGTCCGCCGCAATCTCCCCAATCTCTTCCCCCGCCGCCACGCCAACAACGCACGCCGCCGCCAACACCCACTTCATGGGAAATGTACTCCTGTAGTTGTCTCATCGGCGCGCTCCGTTCACACTCCCGGGGAAAATATTTGCCCCACTCCCAAGCCGCGCTCCGTCAATCACTTCCCCTATCCCCACCGTGCCTGCGCCCTCACACCGATCCGCGTTCTCCAAGACCCTCCCGAATAAACTGGAAATCGGGAGGACATTCCGCATGTCTCGCAAAAAACTCTCGCGTTCCGAGCAATCTCGGGCCAATGGCCGCTTGTCACGGGGGCCTGTCACCGATAGTGGCCGCGCCCGCTCCGCCCTCAATCGCACATCGCATGGCATGTACTCCGTCCGTGTCGTTCTCGAAAACGAATCCCAGGACATCTTCAACCTGCTCGCCTCCCGCTACCACGAGGTCTTTGAGCCCCAGGACCAGTTCGAAATCGATCTCCTCGAAAATATGATCAACGCCCGCTGGAAGATCCGCCGCCTCGAAGCCGCCCTGTCCGCCGAAATGAATCTCGCCGCCGCCGAACACCGCGTCGACATTAAATATAAGTTCGGAGAAATCGACCCCGCCACCCAAACTGCGCTCGCCTATCGCGGCAACGCCAAACAAATCGATGTCCTCGAAGACCACCTCGAGCGCCAGCAGCGCACTTTCCTGCGCAGCTTCCGCGCATTGCGCGCCTACCGCAACGGCGTCATGCCGCCCCAGGAAAAAATCGCGCAGCTCGAATCCCAGCTCCCGGCCAACGATAACCCCCAGCCACCTGCCGCCTCTTCCCAAAATCGAGGGTTCGAACCCAGCGCACTCGGCACGATCCGCAAAATCGCCATCCTCATCGTCCTGCTGCTCTCCGCAATCGCTTCCACCTTCCATTGGAACCAGACCGAATCCCCCGAAAGGACCGCACCACACTCCCATGCCTCCCTATAATTTCCCCATCGACATCCTGCGCCCCGCCAGTACTCTGCCCTTGCGCCCCGATTTCTCATCGCCATTCTTCCAGCGCGATCCCCAAAACCCCACCGGACACTGGCCGCCCGAGGTCATGTACGTCCTCGACACCTATCCGCACATCAAGCGCCAGCTCATCGAAGTGCTCTCCGCCGAACGCCAGAAAGGAAATCTCAAGTGACCCACTCTGGCGGAACGCCTCCGCTTCGTGTAACGTATCCCTTTACAGGAGTGATAATCCGGTATGCCGTTCTGCACACAATGCGGTGTCTCCATCGGCGAGCGCGATCAGTTCTGCGCTGCCTGTGGCGCAGCCCAGACGCCTGCCGGTGCTCCGCCCCCGCAATCCGACTTCCTCGGCAAAGTCGACGCCCGCACCGCATCCTTGCTCTGCTACATCCCCATCGTCGGCTGGATTCCCTCCATCTTCGTCCTCGCGTCTTCCAAGTTCCACTCCGATCAGAACACCCGCTTTCATGCCTTCCAGGGCCTCTACCTCTTCGTCGCATGGCTCATCACCGATTGGGTCCTCAAACCCTTCTTCCGCTCCTTCGGCTTCCCCATCAATTTCTTCCCCATCGTAGCTACCGCCAAAACCGCCATCTTCATCGCCTGGATCTGGATGCTCATCAAGGTCTCCCAAAGCCAGTCCTTCAAACTCCCCCTCATCGGCGAACTCGCCGAGCGCTCTGTCGCCGAACAGCGCTGATGGTATAATTATTCATAAGGATGAATATTTAGTCACTATGTCTTTCCGTGCCGGTATCGTCGGTTTCCGCGGCTACAGCGGCCATGAGCTGCTCACCATCCTCTCCCGCCATGCCGCGGTGGACCCCGTCCTCCTCGAACATCGTGCCGATTCGCACGACCGCCATCGCCCCATCGGCTATCAATCCCCACCGCGCATTCCGTGCACCCAGGAAGCCGTCGCTGCCGAAAAGCTCGATGTCGTCTTCCTCGCCACTCCTCCCGAAGTCTCCATGGAGCTCACCCCCTGGCTCCTCGATGCTGGCGCCAAGGTCGTCGACCTCAGCGGCGCGTTCCGCCTCCGCACCATCGACAACTACAAGCGCTGGTACAAGGAAGACCACACCCAGGAAGCCTTGCTCCACGAAGCCGTCTACGGACTCCCCGAGTTCTACCGCCATCTCGTCCCTGGCGCGCGGCTCATCTCCAATCCCGGCTGTTATCCCACGGCTGCAAATCTTGCACTGCGCCCGCTGGCCGCCGCCGGAGTCATTGACCGCGCCGCCGGTATCGTCTGCGATGCCAAATCCGGAGTCAGCGGCGCCGGCCGCAAGCCAAGCCTCAAAACCAGCTTTTGCGAAGTTACCGAGAACTTTTCTGCCTATTCGATTCTCGATCACCGCCATGTTCCCGAAGTTTTGATGAATACTGAACTCAATGAGTCAGAATTCAGTTTCACTGCGCATTTGCTCCCGCTGCACCGCGGTATCCTCGAAACCATCTACCTTCGCACGGTGAATGTCCAAGCCGCTCATGACCTGATCGATATCTATCAACGCTTCTATAAGGATAGCCCCTTCGTCCGTATCTACCCCGCAGGCCATGTCCCCGATCTCCACGCCGTCCAGCACACCAACTTCTGCGATATTGGCCTGAAATGGGATCCCATTTCCCACCGAACTGTGATTGTAAGCACTATCGATAATCTCGGAAAAGGTGCAGCGGGCCAAGCCGTGCAAAATATGAACCTCCTCCTCGGTCTCCCCGAAACGGAGGGCCTTCTGTGAAAATCCTCGTCAAACTCGGCGGCACTCTCCTCGATTCTCCATCCAGCCGCGATCGCCTGACCGCCGAACTCGCCGCGGTCGCCAGGTCCAACCAAACGGTCATTGTCCACGGTGGCGGCAAACAAATGACCCGATTCCTCACCGAGCGCGGCGTCGAAAGCCGCTTCGTTGACGGACTCCGTGTCACTACCCCAGAGGTGGTGGATGCCGTCCTCAAAGTCTTCGCCGGCACCGTTAACCATGAACTCGTCGCCTCCTTCGTAAAGGCTGGCGCACGCGCCGTCGGACTCACCGGCATCGACGCCAACATCGCCATCGCACGCCAATTGCGCGAAGACCTCGGCGCCGTCGGCCAGGTCGTGCAATCCAATGGAGATCTCCTCAATCTCCTGTCCTCCAATGCCTTCCTTCCCGTGGTCGCCTGCGTCGCCGGCGACGAGCAAGGCAATATCTATAACGTGAATGCCGACCAGATGGCCGTCGCCTGTGCCTCTGGCTTCGCCGCCGATCGCCTCTTCTTCCTTACCGACGTCGATGGCGTCAAAGGCCCGAACGGCTTGATCCCCGTACTGACCCCCTCCGATTGCCGCCAACTCATCGCCGATGGCATTGCCACCGGAGGCATGCAGGCCAAGCTCAATGCCGCTTGCGATGGTCTCGCCAACGGCGTCGGCGAAGTCGTCATCGTTCCCGGCGCCCGTCCCGGCATCGTTGCTTCTCTCCTCCATGGTGAACCCATCGGAACCCGGCTGGTACTGGAGCCGCCGAAGTAATGGAAAAATCTCTCGAATTCCTACACAGGAAGGCTAAATTATCCGACATACCTCAACTTTTGCGTCTTATTAACGGCTTCGCTGCCCGCGGCATCATGCTCCCGCGCACGGAGCTCGAAATGGCCGAGAACATTCGTGATTTCACCCTCATCACGCTCGATTCTTCGATCATCGCCTGCGGCGCATTGCACATCTACACCACGCAAGCCGCCGAGGTGCGCTCGCTCGCCGTCGATCCCGCGCATCAAAAGCACGGCGCCGGAGCCTACATCATGGCTGCTCTCGAACAGGAAGCCGCGAGTTTCGATATTCGTGCAATCTTTGCGTTCACCTATGTCCCCGGCTTCTTCCGCAAGATGGGCTACCGCGAGGTCGATCGCGGTGAACTGCCCCTAAAGGCTTGGAAAGATTGCCTTAAGTGTCCCAAGTTCCAAGCCTGCGATGAGATCGCCATGCTCAAAGCCCTCGATCCCGCCTTCGATCTCACGGCCGCCGCTGCCGTCTCGGAACTCGTTCCGCTCCCCGTTTTGAAGCATTGAACCCCTGTTTCGAAAAAATTTGCCTCGAAGTGAGAAAAATCTCTCTCCCAAACAACTAAAGTTAGTGTATTAATATCACAGGGCCTCTCGATGGGAGTGGTTCCTGCAAGGGGAGTCAGGATTCATGAAGGCACAGACCGTTGACGTCAGGGAGTCGATGGGACGTATCTTGTGCTGCACGATCTTTCGCCCGGGCGGTAAGAAGCTTTTGGCCAAGGGTCATGTCCTCAGCGAAGAAGATGTCCGATTGCTCAGCAATGAGGGTATGGAACATGTGTGGGTGACCGAATTGGAGGATGGCGAAGTCTCCGAAGACAGCGCCGTCACCATGGTCGCCGGTGAGTTGGGTTGCGGAAGTCTCGAAATCCGCCTCGCCGCCGGTGGCCGCGCGAATCTGTTCGCCACTCAGGATTGCTGCGTGCTCGTCGACGACGAATTGCTCAAGCAGATCAACTGTACGGCAAGCATCGTCATCAGCACGCTGGCCAACTTCAGCTACGCCAAGGCCGGCCAAAGGATCTGCACCGTCAAGAGTGCTCCTTTCGCCATCGCCAACGCCCAACTCGAGGCCGTCATCTCCATCTTGAAGGAACGTGGCCCCATTCTGCAGGCCCGGCCCATTCGAGAACCTTCCGTTGCGGTTCTCTACAGTGACCCCGTCAGCGCCGACCGCGCCAAACAGCTCTTTGACAGCATCATGCGCCAGCGCCTGGAGCGATTCGGCATCCATCCCGCCTTTGCACTATCCACCGTCGAGGACGAGGGTAACGTCTCCCGCTCCCTCCTCCACTTGCTCCGCGCCAAACCAACCGGAATTCTGATCGCTTCCACGACTGCCCCGGCCGGCCCCGAAGATACCATCGGCCGCGCCATGGCCAAAATCGGCTGCCACCTGGAGCGCTTTCTCGCCCCAGTGGAGCCCGGCAACCTGTTTCTGCTAGGATATAAGGAGGACGTCCCGATCATTTCGGCACCGGGATGCTTCCGTTCGGCGAAACCGAATGTAGTGGATATGGTGTTGCCGCCTGTGCTCGCCCGTTATCGGGTTTCAGGCTGGGAGATTGCCTGTTTAGGACACGGTGGCCTGTTGGCCTAGTCGTTCTCCTCCACTACCACAAGCCGTTACCTCCGAGCGGCTTGTGGGTGCTCCTCAGCCGGGCGCCCGACCAGCGCCCGGCATTTTTTTGCCCGGAGCCTGCCCTTAGGCGTCGACGTGATCGGCGAAGAACCGATCCAACTCCAGCTTGGCCAGCTTCAAATCTCCAGCCAGCGACTGCATCTCCTTCTTCGACAGCGGTTTGAAGGCCTTCGCCACCTGAACATTCTCTTCCAGGAACTCGAGCTTCGGCATCCCCAACACCGCGGTTGCCACCGGCAGTGTCAGCGAGTAGCGGATCAGCTTCTCCACCGAAGCCTTGCCTACCAGCCCTTCCTGCCCGAAGATCTTCATTGCCGTCACGCCCATCTTCTTCTTATGGGCCACCGGCAGGGCGATCAGCTCGAAGCTGTCCTTCAGCGCATCGTTGATCTCCATGCCGCCCTTGCCGTTGCGCATCCCGACGCGCGCCGCGTTCAGCGCCATCTGCGTGCAATCGAAGTCATGCCGTTCGAGCGCCGTTTTCAGCACCACCGGATCGGAGTGGCACGTCACGCCGATGAACCGCGCCATCTTCGTATCGCGCGCTTTGTACAGCGCCTTCAGTGCGCCTTCTTCCGCTTTGGCCAGATCGGCGGCATCGCCCAATGCATGAATATGCAGCAGGTCCACCTGATCCGTCTGCAGCCGCTTGAGGCTGCCTTCGATGATGCGCATCGCGCCGTCATAGCTGCGATCCTGCACCTTCGTCGCCAGCCACACCTCTTTGCGCCGCGTCTGCATCACCTTGCCCACGCGTTCCTCGCTGCGTCCGTTGCCGTAGCTGAACGCCGTGTCGATATAGGTGATCCCGAGGTCGAGGGCTTTGTTCAGCGCCTCCAATGCCTTGTCTTCTTCCTTATACATAAGGAAGCGGCTGCCGCACCCGAAGGCTACGGCGGAAACCCGAGCCCCGGTCTTCCCCAGAATGCGTGTCGGCATTCCGGTCTTCGCGTCTACGGCCGCGCCCAGCGCCATCGGACTCACTGCGGCGGTTTCCAGGAATTGTCTGCGGGAAAGGGACATGAAAGCTCCTTCTTTCGATTGTAATCGAACCTGCGCCGAGATCACTCATTGCCAAGCGGCTATTTCAAGGCGATAATGAGAGCGTAGAGATGCAGAACCGGGTTGGGCCTGTGCGCCCGTGGGAGTCATGCCAGTGAAACGTACTACTTCTGACGATACGCTTCGATGTTCGTTTTGCCACAAAAGTCAGGATGTAGTCGGAAAGCTGATCTCCTCTCCTAGCGATTATCCGCGCGCTTACATTTGCGATGAGTGCATCGCCGTATGCAACTCCATCCTCGAAGACGACCGTCAGGATCACTCGCATGGCGCGCCTCACAAACTCCCCAAGCCGCTTGAACTGAAGGAGTATCTCGATCAGTATGTGGTCGGGCAGGAAGCCACGAAGAAGAAGCTTGCCGTAGCGGTATACAACCATTACAAGCGCATTCAGATGAACAAGCAGCGTTCCTCTGAAGTCGAGTTGGCCAAGTCGAACATCGTACTCATCGGGCCGACGGGGACGGGCAAAACACTGCTTGCCCAGACCCTCGCCAAGATCCTCGATGTACCTTTCGCCATTGTCGACGCCACCACGCTCACCGAAGCCGGCTATGTCGGCGAAGATGTCGAGAACATCATCCTCCGCCTGCTACAGAACGCCGATTGGGACGTGCAGCGCGCGCAGCAGGGCATCATTTATATAGACGAGATCGACAAGATCGGCCGCAAGGATGAGAACCCGTCCATCACGCGCGATGTCTCGGGCGAGGGCGTGCAGCAGGCGCTGCTGAAGATCCTCGAAGGCACGGTCGCCAATGTGCCGCCGCAGGGCGGGCGCAAGCATCCGCATCAGGAGTTCACGCCCGTCGATACGACGAACATCCTCTTCA
>CALFYN010000844.1 GCA_937952345.1 uncultured Acidobacteriota bacterium | reverse complement strand
GACCCGCTGCCGGGGAACTGCCGTAATGCATAGATAACAAAAGCACTTCAGAACATGTACTTGAGGGCGAACTGAACGACGCGGGCTCCGCCGGCGCCGAGAATGCGGCCGAAGTTGGCGTTGTTGAGGGCGGAGTTGGGGTTGGCGAAGTTGGGGTGGTTGAAGGCGCCGAAGAATTCGGAGCGGAACTGGAGGCGGTGGGTTTCGCGGACCTGGAAATTTTTGAAAGCGGAGAGATTCCAGGTGGCGGCGCCGGGTCCGTAGATGATGCTGCGGCCGGCGGTGCCAGGTGTGCCCTCAGCGGGGCGGGCAAAGGCGGCTTTGTTGAAGTACTGGTTGAGCCATTCGTCACGGGTGCGATTGCCGCTGATGATGGGGTTGCCGACGAGGTCGGCGCGGTCGTTGGCGTTGCCGTCGAGGTTGGTATCGGAGCCGGCGGAGACGGTGAAGGGATTGCCGCTGTCGAAGCGGGTGATGCCGCTCAGTTGCCAGCCGTTGACGACCTGTTTGCCGAACCAGCCGTAGTTGGTGGTGCGGGGGAGATCCCAGAGATAGCTGACAACGAAGACGTGGGGGGCGTTGAAGCCGGAGGCGGCGCGGTCGAGGCGGCGGTTGTTGGAATCGACGATGGCGACGGCGGTGGGGTTGAAGATATCGTCGGAGATTTCGTCGATGGATTTGGAGAAGGTGTATGCGCCGTTGATGGTGAATCCACGGGCCATGCGCTGACGGAAGGAAAGCTGGAGGGAATCGTAGTGGGCGTTGGATCCGGTGTTGGTGTGGGCGATTTGGGCGAAGGTGCCAGGAAGGTAGGGACGCCGTGCGTTGATGTTGCCGGCAGTGGAGCGGCCCGGCGTATAGATGGGGCCATTGGCGTCACGCTGGAAGAAGAGCTTGCGCGAGGAGTTGCCGACATAGGCGCCCTGGACGGTGAGGGTGGATGTGACTTGTTGTTCGACGGCGAGGCTGTAGTGCTGCACGTAGGGCGTGACGGCGTCTTCGTCGTAGTAATTGGTAGTGAGAGGCAAGGAGAAGCGCGGGTTGGACAAATCGAGTTTGTAGGGGAACGGGCTGCCTCCGGGGATTTGCGACCAGGGATCGACGAGGTTGGGCGTGCCGAATACGGTGACATCGATGAGGAACGGCTGGCCCTGGAGATTGGAGGTAACGTTGGCGAAGGAGATGGCGTAGAAGACGCCGTAGCCGGCGCGAATGGCGGTGCGGCCTTTGCCGGTGGGATCGAAGGCGATGCCGATGCGGGGGGCGAAGTTGTTGGCGTCGGTTTTGGCCATGCCTCGGGGGATGCCTTCGTCGCCGTAGAACAACTGGCCGAGGGGAGCTCTGGGGATGGTTGTTGACTGCTGGTTGAAGCGGAAGGTGGCGAGTTCGTTGGTCTTGCTGACCATGGGCATGTTGAGTTCGTAGCGCAAGCCGAGGTTGAGTGTGACGCGGGGGGAGATGCGCCAATCGTCCTGGGCGAAACCATGGACGGCGGTGGAGCGGAAGATGCGGGCGAGGCCGTTGTTCTGGCGGAAGCTGGCGGCGCTGCCGAGCATGAAATCGGCGAGGGTGTTGCGGGTGAAATTGCCGGTGAAGCGGACCTGTCCGGCGCCGAGCCAGTTGCCCACTTCATCGAATTTGCCGTGGAGGAACCAGACTCCGCCTTTGAGGGTGTGTTTGCCTCGGGTGGCGGTAAGGGTGTCGGAGGCGCTGAAGGACTGCTGGAGTTGGCCGTTGCCGCCGAAGGTGCCCATCTGCCAGCGGCCGTTAATGAACAGTTGCGGGGGACGCGCGGGGAGCGCGCCGAGTGTGACGCGGCTGCCGTAGTCGCTCCAACTGTGGGAGAACTCATCGACGATGGGGGTATCGCGTTTGCTCCAGGTGAACTGGGCCTGATTGAGGACGGTGGGGCTGACGATCCAATCGTGGCTGGCGACGATGTTGCGCTGGCGGTATTGGGTGGTGTTATTGGCGTAATTCGGCACTTGCGTGCTGGAGGGGAAGGGCTGATAGCTGCCGCCGTTGATCCAGAAGAAGCTGCCGTAGACTTTGTGATTCGAGGCGAGCATGTGGTCGATTTTGACGAGGTACTGGTTTTCGTCGTCCTTGCTGGAGCCGGTGGATTGGAGGCGGTTGTCAGGGGTGTTGGGGAGCGGGACGAAGCGTTCGATGATGGTTTTGGCTACGGGATCGAAGCGGCTGGTAGGGATGCGGGCGCTGGGGAACGGGGTGTTGCCGGCGAGCGGATCGTTGGGGCGCTGGTTGGCGACGGCGGCCGAGAAATCGCCGGCACGTTCGGCGGCGGTGGGGGTGGCGGCGTTGTTGACGAAGGCGAGGCTGCGGATTTTGAGGCCTTGGAAGGATCCGAAGAAGAAGGTTTTGTTTTTGATGACGGGTCCGCCGAGGGCGAAGCCATACTGATTCTGGCGTAGCTGGGGAACGGTGGGCTGGAAGAATGGGCGGGCGTTGAGCTTGTCGTTGCGGAGGAATTCGAAGACGCTGCCATGGATGTTGTTGGTGCCGGATTTGAGCACGACGTTGAAGACAGCGCCGGGCGAACGGCCGAATTCGGCGTTGAAGTTGCTGGTGATGAGGCGGAACTCCTGGACGGCGTCGGGGTTGGGCGAGGTGTTGCCGCTGTTGCGCCAGAGGTCGT
Organism: uncultured Acidobacteriota bacterium; assembly: GCA_937952345.1. Taxonomy (GTDB): domain Bacteria; phylum Acidobacteriota; class Terriglobia; order Bryobacterales; family Bryobacteraceae; genus CADEFT01. The sequence continues at coordinate 115 of CALFYN010000844.1, read as the reverse complement.
TGTTGAAGGCACCATCGAGCATGAAGGTGCTTTGGCGGGTGCGGCTGCCGTTGACGTTGAGGAACGCACCGCCGGAGTTGGAGACGGTGTTGAAGTTGGTGTTGTAGACGCCGGG
>CALFYN010000843.1 GCA_937952345.1 uncultured Acidobacteriota bacterium | reverse complement strand
CACGAGTTCGGAATGCCCGCTCTGCTCTGGGGACCACGCGGCGGCAACACGCACGCCGCCGATGAGTACGTGGAATTGGACACGCTCGATCAGGCGGCCGCGGCGTTGCTCGAAATGGTCTGCCTGTGGTGTGGCGTTGCCCGTTAGGGCTGATCGTAACCAGTCAGACGGCGTACCCAGATGTTCCGATACCGCACCGGCACATCGTGGTCCTGCAGTGCCAGCGGCTCTTCGGGCCCATGTGGAGCATAGGTGCCGACCACGCGGTGAGCCATCCGTCCCACGATTTCCTTGCGATGCTGCGTGACGACGCCGTTGTGCAGCACGGTAACGAACGCGGGTTTCACCAGTTTCTCGCCTTCGAACTTCGGCGCTTCGAAGATGATGTCGTAGCTCTGCCATTCGCCGGGCTTGCGCGATGCATTCACCAGCGGCGGCCATTGCCCGTAGATGGATCCCGCCTGGCCATCGGCGTACGTCGGGTTGTTATAGGAATCGAGCACCTGGATCTCATAGCGGTTCATGATCAGCACGCCCGAGTTGCCGCGCCATTGCGAATCGCCGGTGATCTCGCTGGGCGACGCCCATTCAATATGAATCTGCGCATCCCCGAACTTATCCTTCGACACCAGCGTGCCCGCCCCCGATTTGACTTCCATGTAGCCGTTCGCCACAGTCCAGTCCGCCGGCTGCAATCCGCCTTTTGTGGCCACCATCCACTTGGACAGATCTCTTCCATCGAACAGAACAACGGCGTCCGAAGGAGGCATGCCGGGCTGCGCCCCGGGAGTAATGACTCGCGGCTTGGGACGCGCGATGTCGTGCACCTTCCATTGCTGGCCGGGCAGTTGCGGCGTATCGCTGTACCCAGTGGGCGATGTGCGGTATCCCTTCTTTTTAGCCTGTGCGAACAGCAGGCTCGCGGCTAATGCTGTTACGGCGGACGCGATGACGATATTGCGAAGATTCATGCAGTGACTAACCTCGTTTCAGTTCGGCCTGTGCGGCGCGATAAAGAGCCCGGATATATCCAATGGAGTAGCCCCATCCAGCCTTTCGCCCGCCCACCATCTCCGGGACGTGATCGGCAATGAGGTTCCCCCGAAAGTCGACTTCCACCAGGGTCTTCATCAGCCTGTACATGTCGGTGTAACCGTTATCGACGAAGGTTTCGGTGAAATTGGGAATCGGAGCACTGACGTTGCGGAAGTGGATCTTCCAAAGCTTCCCGATCTTGGCGAACTCGCGCGCCGCTCCAAACACATCTTTACCTGTATGTTTTCCGCCTTCCATCCACGTGCCCGCGCAAAGGCAGACGCCAATGTTCGGGCTGTTGGCGATTTCCAGTGCCTTCATGTAACCGTCGAAGGTGCCGAACATGTGGCGGGGAATTCCCCCAAGTTCCGGAACCGGCGGGTCATCGGGGTGAATGCCGATGCGTATCCCAACCTCTTCAGCTACCGGTACCACCTGCTTGATGAAATACGTGTAGTTCTCCCAGAGTTCTTCCTTGGAGTACTTGCGTCCATGTGTGAGTGGCCCTTCGAACACCTTGCCCGCCCAGATTCCCTTGGCTGTGGCCTGATTGAAGGTGCGCGCCGATGCGCCGCCGCGCGTCTGGCCGCGTTCGGAACTCCAGATGCCGTTCCCCATGTGGGCGTATGTCGTGTACTTCAGGCCGGCACGCCCCAGGTTGCGAAGGAACTGTTTGTACTCCTCGATCTTCTGGTCGCGGCCCGGCAGGTTCAGCGTGACCTCCGGCATGTTGTGGACATTGCTATTGCCGATGTTCCAAACCTTGAGGCCCGCCGCCTCCACCTTCTTCACGATGGCTGCGTAACGTTCGTAGTTGGAGGTCGGGCCTCCCGTGGGAACGTTCACCCATTCAATGCCCATCTGCTTGGCGAATGTCAGTTCGTCATCGGGCACGTCGGTGGGGATCTGAAGGGAAATCTTGATGCCCGGCGAGAGCGGCTCCAGCGGCTTCCGTGCGGGCCAGGCTAACGGCGCGGCGGCGGCAGCGCCCAAGGCGAATTTGAACAGATCTCTGCGTTCCATGGGTGGACCTCCGAGCGATTGTATCTAACTTAAGGTGTTGGCGGTGCATTCGAGTTGGGATTCTTCCTCATCGTCCAGTGAAGAGAACAGGTCGAGGCCGGTGCTCAACTCGATCTCGTCAACGCTGACAGCAAAGTGATCAAGCGGCAGGCCTCGATTGAAAGTGTTCGGCATCAGGACGGCGAACATCCGTTTACTCGAACCCCGTACCGCGAGAATGGCTTTGAAGAAATGCGTGGGGATAGCGACCCGTCCGGGGCCGATCACGTCTGCTTCCGTTGCGGTCAAAGTGCCCGTGACAATGTACACTGCTTCGGAGTTTGCGGCGAGGGAGCGAACCTTCGCTTCCAACTCACGCCACCGGCCCATGTTGAGCGAGGGATTCTGTGGGGCGGCGTTGGAGAGAAGGAAGGTCTCTCGGGAGTTGGCGAGATCGCGGGCAGGGACCAGATGCCCGCGGTGGAATCCACTGTGACGGTAGTCGGCATCGGTGGCGCCGGGCAGCGTGAGCGCGTTATCAGGCCGGAAGTGCGACGCGCGGGGAAGCACGTCGGCTTCCAATTGTTGCGGGGTGAGTTCGTACAAGGTCCACAACGCAACCTTGCGGGAGGAGTCGTGGCAGAGCACAAAGCCGGTCCGGCGCGCCAGTTCCATGTGCGGTGCTTCGCAGGCAGGTTGGCCGAACCGATCGGGCTGGGCGGCGAGGATGGGGAGCAGAGCAATTAGCAGCAGCACACCCATACTATCGGATGTGGGTCGAGGTCTTATTACAGAATTGTGGCGATAAATGGAAAAATATTACTACTTTACGAGGATCTCTGGTGCGCCCTGCTTCACGACAACGTCGCGAACTCCCGAAAATCCGTCCGGTATCTCGGCAAGGAAGATCGTGAACTCGTTCTTCAATTTCTGCTTGGCGCCAATCCATCCATACGCAGGGATCCCGAAGAGGCTGCCGCGGTCAATGGCCTTGCGGAGCCCTTCGGCATACGGAGAATTGCCGAATTCCAGGCCTCTCGCGATCACCTGGTTGTTCCACGGCTTGATCGTGTTCCGCTTGTTCTCCTGCCAGTCGGCGAGCCACGGGTTTTGCGCCGTGGGGAACACATAACCGATTAACACCTGCATTGCCGGGTTATAAAGAGTGAAAAATTGCGTGCGCCGCGACGGGTCCATTTGTAGCGGAATATATCCGCCGGAACGCTCCGTGCCGGTCATCAGGCGCAGCTTGCCCCCGTCGCCCGGCCACGCAATTTCCTGGTTTGCGACCATGCCTCGAATGGCGGAAGCGTCGAGCACCGTCTTGCCGGGTTCGATAAACGGCGGACCAAACGTCGCATGCTGCATCCATTGAAACGGACGGTCGAAGCCCGCGACATTCTCCACCCACTCTTCGACGCGTACATGCCGAGTGCCCTTGGAGAGCGTCACCGCACGCTCCACTCGGTATTGGGTGCGGGGGAGCCAGGCGGCGTACCAGAACGTCAACCCGGCTTCCGTCTCGTGAATCTTGGTGCGATGCCATTCCACAATCGGTGCTTCGCCATGATTGCCCAAACGCGCCGCGATTTCTTCAGGACTCGAAGGTGGACCGTAGAACGGGAAGCAGAGCAGGTGGCCCATGTAGCCCGAAGAAAGCCATCGATGCGGATCTCCGCCGTATGTGGCGTCGTGCACGGCGGGATCGTACGTATGGGGGTCGATGGTAGGGTAGTGCGGGACCCGCATGGGGTTCACGTTCTTCTTTGGATCGGAAGAAAGAAGCCGGACCTCGGCGATGTGCCCGCCGCCTTTGAGGAGTGCGACTCTTATGAGCCCGTTTTCGAGCACCCAGGCGTCGCGCCCGTACACTGTTTCTTCCTTGACGGTTTGGGCCATGAGGGAAGCTCCCAAGAACAAGGTGAGGGTTATGAATCCGAGTCGCATTCCATTTATCCTAAGATTGAATACTATACTATGGCTGAGTCTCTCCTTTTCATCGGGCTCATCGTGTTCCTCGCGCACTACTTTGTAGCGCTCTTTCAGCGGACACGCGTTCCTGACGTGCTGCTGCTCACGGTTCTCGGCCTCATCTTGGGTCCGGTGACGCATGAGGTGACCCCGGAAGCATTCGGCAAGGCAGGCGGGGTGATCAGCACCATTGCCCTGGTGCTCATTCTGTTCGAGAGTGGGGTGACACTGGATCCGGCAGTGCTCCCGCGAATCTGGTCTGCGACATTACGCCTGAGTCTGACCACACTGGTGGCGACTTTCGCGATCGTGATGGCCGTGGGCATTTATTGGCTACAACTGCCCATGATCACGGCGTCGATGACGGCTGCCGCTCTGGGCGGGACGTCGGCGGCGGTCGTAATTGCACTGGTCAAGAGCATCAAGATGCGAGATCCGGGAGGAACGATCCTCATACTGGAGTCGGCCCTCGGCGACGTATTGACAATTATCCTGCTCCTCGGGCTGATGGAATCGGCCCGCAGCGGGCAACTTGCACCGGCGCGGTTGGTAGGGCACATTTTCGCTTCGTTGCTGTGCGCTGGATTGATTGGCGTCATCGGTGGCGTCATCTGGCTGACGCTCATGAACGCCGTGCGGAGCGCGCCGAATACAGCTTTTACGACACTGGCCTTCGTCTTCGTACTGTACGGAGTCACTGACATCATGGGTTTCAGCGGAGCGATTGCCTCGTTGGCGTTCGGCGCCACGTTGAGCAATCACCAATTGATGGGGCTACAACGAATTCCATTCTTGAGCGGGCGCAAGTTTGGGGAGTTGGCGCATTTCGATCATGCGTTTCTCAATGAGTTGCTATTTCTGCTCAAGGTGTTTTTCTTTATCTACCTGGGCGTATCGATCCGCTTCACGGAAGTATGGCTGGCGCTGGTGGCGCTGGCCACAGTGCTGGTCGTATACCTGGTGCGGCTCCTGACCGTGCGGCTGGTGTCAGGCAGCGGCGGCATCGAATGGGAGGAGGCCAGCCTCATGTCCACACTCGCCCCCAAGGGCCTCGTTTCGGCGGTGCTGGCATCCATTCCGGTGACCGCGGGTATCGAGGGAGCCGAACGGGCGCGGGATTTCACCTATTTCGTCGTGATCATCAGCATTGTGATCACAGCGGTCCTCATTCCATTGACCACGGCGCGGCATGTGAGCGGGTTCTATCGCCGCTTATATGGCGGCAGGGTGGAGCAGTTGCCGGCCCCCGCTGAAGAAGTGTAACGGATGAAATTCTGCCATAATCGGCAGAATGCAGTTCTTCGAATCCGTCCCATTCACGATTACTTTCGAAATTGGTCTGTGTATTGTGGCACTGGTTCTGGCATCCGCGGTTCCCGATGCCATCGATTCGAAATTGGATTGGGTGCGGCACCGGTTGCGCGCCCTCGCCGCGCGGTCACGGCTATCCCTATCGATCTGCTTCCTCTATCCCGTGATCATCCAGTGGGCGCTGTTGCCCCTATACAATGCGCCGCAGCCAGTGCTCCATGACGAGTTCAGCCATCTCCTTGTGGCGGATACGCTGCTGCACGGGCGGCTGGCCAATCCAACGCATCCATTGTGGCGGCACTTTGAAACCATGCACGTCATCTTCCAGCCTGCCTATGCCTCGAAATACATGGTGGGCCAGGGTGCTGCACTCGCAATCCCACAAATCCTCGGATTGCCCGCCTATTCCGGTGTGTGGCTTTCCACGGGGGCGATGTCGGCGGCGTTGTTCTGGATGCTGCAAGGATGGCTGAAGCCGGTGTGGGCGCTCGCGGGGTGCCTGCTCATCCTGCCGCGCGTCAGCGTGTTCAGCTACTGGATCCACAGTTACTGGGGCGGCTCAGTGGCGGCGCTGGGAGGAGCGCTCGCGTTGGGCGCCTTTGCGCGCCTGGTGCAGAAACCGGCGCGGCGGTTGGGGTGGCTGATGGGCTTGGGAATGCTCCTATCGGCCAATGTGCGTCCTTATGAAACTGCGGCACTGGGGCTTGTGCTCGGCATCGGGCTGTTGGTGTGGATAAAGAGAGGCGGGCAGTATCGCGTGGTCCTGCAGCCGCTGATCGTGATGGCACTCCTGACCATCGGATTCGCGGCGCTCCACAACTACAGTGTGACCGGCGATCCATCGAAACTGCCGTATCAACTGAACCGTGAGTTGTACGGAACACCGCAGTCCTTCTATTGGCAGAAAGCTGTCGCTGCTGTGCCGTCACCGCATGCCCAGATCGTGAAGAACTACGAATGGCAGTTGGAGCAACACCAGAAAGGGCAGGATCCCCGCAGCTTCGCAAGCATTGTCCGTGGGCGCTTGCTGGAGTTATGGCTCTTCTTTGCCGCCGCGTTGTGGACGCCCGCGCTCCTGTTCGCTCCCTGGTTGGCGGCGCAGTACCGGTTGGCATTCGCTGCTTTGTTCGTGGTGCTGGCCGCCGTTTTGCTGTATCC
>CALFYN010000842.1 GCA_937952345.1 uncultured Acidobacteriota bacterium | reverse complement strand
AAGAAAGCCGCCTCGCGCATCGTGGCGGTGACGTCGGAGAACCGGGGGGATTTGATTGTGCTGGCGCGGCGGGAAGGGTACCGGACGTTCTTCCTGCAGGAGAACGTGGGTGGGCGGTTCAGTGTGTTGTCGCCGATCGGACTGGTTCCGGCGGCGCTGGTGGGGATGGATATCGCGAAGTTGGTGAAGGGCGCGGCGGAGATGACCTCCTTGTGCTGGAAGGAAGACCTGGAGACGAACATCGCACTGCGCGCGGCGCTGGAGCATTTTCTGGTGTGGACGCTGCGGGGGAAGACCATCCAGGTGGCGTTTCCGTATTCGAACCGGCTCTGGGGGATGGCGTTCTGGTTCCGGCAATTGTGGGCGGAGTCGTTGGGGAAGAAGACGAATCGCGACGGAGATGTGGTCTACGCCGGGCAGACTCCGATTGCGGCTTTGGGGACAACCGACCAGCATTCGCAGGTGCAGTTGTACATGGAAGGGCCGAATGACAAGGTGTACACGTTTTGGGGTGTGGAGAAATTTTCCGATAGCGGGAAGATTCCCAAGGCGAAGACGGAATTGGATGCATTCGATTATCTGGGCGGGCAGACGCTGGCGAAGCTGCTGAACGCGGAGCGCAAGGCGACGACTGCGGCGCTGACGGCGAATGACCGGCCGAATGCGACGTTTCTGCTGGACCGGGTGGACGCGGCGCACGTGGGCGCCTTTCTGCAACTGATGATGTTCGAGACGGCGTTCCTGGGGGAGATGCTGAACATCAATGCGTTTAATCAGGAAGGTGTGGAATTGGGGAAGAAGTACACCTTCGGGCTGATGGGGCGGAAAGGGTGGGAGAAACTGGCCGCGGAGTATGCGGCGTATGAGGAGAAGCAGAAGAAGGCGTAAAGGAGAGGGGCAGAAGCCTGCCCCTGCTTGCTTTACATGTCGAGGACGTGGAACTCGAAGCGTTCCGGAGGCAGGCTGCTGACGGGGGCGGGGTTGCGGCTGGCCCAAGCCTGAAACGCGGAAGTGGCGACGGTTTCGTTCAAATAGAACAGAAATTGGTTGGAGAAACAGGAAATAGGCGGAGGCTGGCGGAAGGTGAGGCGGAGGCCGACGGCGCGCTCCATGTCGACGCCGCCGGTTTCGACGGCTTTGTCTTCGAGCAGTTGGACGAAGCTGGAGCGGCCGGCGTGAGGCCACACATCGCCGCGAAGCAGGTGGCGCAAATCCTGGCGCAGTTCGAAGGTGGTTTCGCATTGGCGAATCCATTCGAGGATATCGTTGCCCCATCGCCAATGCAGGAGTAGTCCCTTATACTGCTCGACGAGGTTGATGGCTAAGTCGAAGCGGCGTTGGTGGAGGGCAATGGGCTCTTCCGGGAACGGGGCGGGAGGGACCATGTCTTCGGATTCCACGATACGTTCCGCCATGCCGACGACCTTGTCGGCGCGGTCCAACTCAACGTGGCGGTGGACGAGCAGGGGAGGAAGTTCGTGCATCCGGTTGCCAGGGATTTCAACGAATTTGCGGTCACCAATGATCTCCATAAGGCACCTTGGATAGGACTGATTTCACTACCTACTTACTACCATCGACTTGGATCGGATAAAACTTAATGTTCGATTATACGGACGCGGCGGCTAGCAGACAAGTTTCGGGAGTGCCAGCGGGGATTCAAGATCAACGGGTATTTTCCGATAAGGGCTGTGATGTCGAGTATCGAAAGCTTCCCCGGAGTAACGGCGGACGTTGGGAAGCAGGACGGTGTTCTGGCAGCGCCGCCGCTGGCCGGTATGATGGAGGCGGTGGACGAGGTGCGGGTGACGGCGGATGTGGCGGAACTGGCGTTACGGGCGGACGAGGCGCTGCGGCGGCACATCGAGAGTACGCATTCGCAGATGCGCAAGTATGCGCGCGATTTGAACGAGGTGATTCAGCGGGAGCGGGCGAAGTCTCTGGCGCTGGAGGATGCCAATCAGCAATTACGAACGTTTGCCGACCAGTTGCGGGCGAGCATGGAACGCGAGCAGCAACGGGCGAGCGATCTGGAAAACGCGTACATGGAAATGGTGCGGCGGCTGATGACGGCATCGACGTACAAGGACCGGGAGACGGGGGAGCACATCCAGCGGTTGGGGCATTATTCGCGATTGCTGGCGTTGGAGATCGGGTTGCCGGAGGGGGAAGCGAACATGCTGTTCACCGCGGCGCCGATGCACGATCTGGGAAAGATTGGCATACCGGATCGTGTGCTGTACAAGGAAGGGCCGCTCAATGAGGAAGAGTGGGCAATCATGAAGCGGCATCCGGAGATTGGGGCGAGGCTGCTGGAGGGTTCGCAATCGCCGCTGATCGAAATGGCGCGGGTGGTGGCGCTGGGGCATCATGAGCGTTGGGATGGGACGGGGTATCCGTATGGAATCAAGGGAGGCGAGATTCCGATTGCGGCGCGGATTGTCTCGATTTGCGACTCGTATGATGCGTTGCGGAGCCGGCGGCCCTATAAGAAATCGTTCTCGCACGAGCAGGCGTGCAGCATTATTCACTATGGCGACGGGCGTACGGCGCCGGAGCATTTCGATCCGCTGGTGCTGGAGGCGTTTCTGCGCGTGAACGATGGACTGAACCAGATCTGGGAGTCGATACAGGATCCGGTGGAGTTGGCCTGGGACCGTTAGGGGTTCGATGCAATGCGGGCCTGCAGGCTTGGCGCGGCGGGATCGGCGACCGCGCGGAGGTGATCGTACAGGCGCTGGCGCATGGTGCGCAAGGTGCGGGCGTGGGCGGGATCGGTGGCGAGATTGCGCAGGGCGTTGGGATCTTTCGAGAAATCGTAGAGTTCTTCCGGAGTGCGGTAGAGGTATAGTTTCACGCGATCGGCGATGGAGGGCGAGTTGGGGGCGGCGGCCTTCATGGCGGCGTAGGTGCGCCCGTTCATAGACTCATTGCGGAACTCGGTCTTGCCGTCGGCCCAGGCGTTGAAGATGTAGCCGAATTGCGCGGTTTGCAGACAACGCATTTCAAAGCGCTTGCGGGCGCTGGTTTCGTGGAAGACGGTAAAGACGTGATCGCGGGCCGGTTGCGGACGGCCGTGGAGGACCGGGAGGAAGGATTTGCCGTCGAGGTTGGGCAGGGGGGCGAGGCCGCAGGCTTCGAGAACGGTGGGGGTGAAATCGATGCCGGAGAGAAAATGCTTGCGATCCACGGAGCCGGGTTTGACCTTGCCGGGCCAGCGGACGATCCATGGGGTTCTGGTGCTGTTCAGATAGCAGTTGGTTTTGGCGAAGGGCAAGGCCATGCCGTTATCGCTGAGGAACATGACCAGGGTATTGGAGGCGAGGCCGGACTCGTCGAGGGCCTGGAGGACGCGTCCGACGGTCTGGTCGGCGCGGTGGGCGCTGGTGAAGTACTCGGCGATTTCCTTCTGGACTTCGGGCAGGTCGGGGAGGAAACCGGGGAGCTGGATTTCGTCTTCGCGGATTTTGCGGGAATAGGGCAGGTGTTTGCCGAAACTCTTCAATTCCTGGTCGCTGCCGGCGAAGGGGCGGTGGGGATCCTGGGAATTGGCCATGAGGAAGAACGGCTTCTTTTCGGCTTTGGCGCGGGCGAGGAATGCCGTTGCGGAGGCGTAATACTTTTCGGGATCGCGTCCGGTGCCGAGTTCTTCGGGGGTGACGTAGGTGTCCCAGTGAAATTTTTCGCGGGGGGCGAGGTGATTGTTTTTGGCGAAGATGCCGAGCAGGTAGCCGGCTTCGTGCAGCCGTTCCTGGAGAGTGGGGACATCGTTCTTGATGGGGTGGAATCCCTCGGCGCCGTTGCGGTGGGGGAAGCGGCCGGTCATGAGGCAGGAGCGGCTGGGCTGGCAGACCGCGATGGTGACGTGCCCATGTTCGAAACGCATTCCTTGGGCAGCGAGCTTGTCGATGTTGGGGGTGATATTGGGTACTTTGCCGCCGAAGGCTCCTGGGGTGTTCCAGTTCATGTCATCGACGGTGATGAGGAGGACGTTGGGCTTGGGCGCGGATTGTCTCTGGGCGAGCAAGCCTGAGGCGATGCTCGCCTGGGCGAGGAGAGAGCGGCGTGTGAGCATGTCGGCGTATTGAGTCTACCAGGGCATGGTGCGCTTGGTGTACTTGCGGCCTTTGTTGGCGGCTTCTTCGCCACCCGAGCCTACGCGGACGCCCTCGTCGATCATCTTTTCAACGTCGGTGGGACGCACTGTGTTGAGGAAAGCGATTTTGGTTTTCTTGGTGGCGGCGAGGACGGTGGCGCGGGCCTTGGCCATTTCGGGGTGGAGTGTTTCGTTGGCGCCGTGGCCATCGGGCAGATTGAGCGAGATGCCCATGTCGCCGGGGCCCCATTCGGCGAATCCGATGCCGGGGACGGAGGCGACTTTTTCGGCGTTGGCGAGGGCGTATTTATCTTCGATCTTGAGGCCGAGGAGGAACTCGCCCTGCGGGTTGAGCGGCCAGGGGTCGGCCTTTTTCATGTATTCGGCGGCGGAGATGCCCCAGATTTGCGAGGCATAGCCTTGGCTGCCGTTGCCGAGGAGGCCTTCGCCGAGGGAGGGGACGGCGGGCTTGGCATTGGGATAGCGGCAGGCGCGGACAAAGTACTCGATGGCTTTCGGATCGCGGGCGTGGCAGAGAAGGATGCCGTGGACACCGGCGGCGAGGGTTTGTTGCACAACCCAGAAGTTGGCGTTCATGTGGGCTTCGTTGATGCCGAGGACGGGGAGGGTGACGATGACGGCGGGAGTGCGATGGCCGCTCTTCGTGGGGCCGCCGTCGGCGAGGCCTTTCATGAAGGCGCGGAGGGCGGTGAAGTCGAGCGCGCCGTGCTCCATTTCGTAGTTGATGTAATCGGCCCAGGTGCTGGCCATGCGTTTGCCTTCGTCATAGCCGCCACGTCCGCCCGTGTAGTAGATGGGCTGGCCTTGTTCGAGGAGTTCGATGGCTTTATTGATGCGTTTCGGCTTGTAGGAGGGGGTGGATTGGGCGGCGAGGTAGAGGGCGACGCCGGCGGTGAGCGTGAGCGCGACGAGGGCTAGTTTCATTCGCATGGGGGGCATTATATAACGGCGTGCTGCTGGAAGCCATTTTCGTGAGAGGTTTCGGGCCTGTGACACGTTTGTAAGGATGAGAGGGGAGAATCCGATGGAGCAGCGTTTTGTCCTGGGATTAGAGGGACGGCTGGCGGGACGGATGTTTTCGGTGGAAGGGGGTGTTGCCAGGAGCGAGGTTGTCCCCGGGGGCTCGGGTGGCTTTGGTCTGCGAGAGCATCCACCGACCATGGATATTGAGCCTTTGGTGTGCGTGATCGGCACGGGGATGTCGCGAGCCTTCTATGATTGGATCGGAAATACGGTGGCGCGAACGCATCAACGTAAGAGCGGATCGGTTATTCAACTGGACCACCGTTCGAAGATGGTGCGCCGGCGGGAGTTTTTCGATGCCCTGGTGACGGAGGTCCGGTTTCCGGATCTGGATAGATTCTCGACCAGTGAAGCGGTGATGAAGGTTGTGCTACATCCAGAGCGAATACGAGATACGGATGAGAGGGTGAAGACTCTCGGAGTATACGCTGCGAGTCTGCCGAAGGCGTGGAGTGTGAATCACTTTCGGATGCAGATCGACGGCCTGCCTACGGATAGCGCAAAGATCACTAAAATCAAAGGGCTCTCGCTGAAGCAGGGGATCAAGCAGTTCTATACCGGGGGGGATCGCTTTCCGACGCTTGAGCCGACGAAGGTTCAGTTACGGGACATCACGATCGAACTGCCATTGGGGTATGGGAAGGAATTCACGAAGTGGTTCGAGGAGTCACTGGATCCCAGAAAGACGCACGCGCGGGAGAAGAACGGGTCAATCGAATTCCTGGCTCCGGGCTCGCGTAGCGCGTTTTTTGTTGTGGCCCTCAAGAACATCGGCATCGTTACGCTGGCAAAGACGGCGAACGCTTATCGGATACAGTTGGCGTATCAGTCACTGAAGATGTCGGCCGGCGGGGCGGCGGTGAAGTGAGTGTTAAGGGTCAGGCCTGGCGGTATTCGCGTACTGCTTCTTCGATGACGTCGAGGCCGAGGCCGGGGAGATCGGAAGCGATGATGCGGCCGTTTTCGAGCTTGTACATCTCCTTGTTGCGGAGGATTTTTTCCCCGGGTTTCCACTGTTGTTGCGGGAGCAAGGGTGGAGTGACGAGGGCGACTTCCTGCCATTCGGCACCGATGGCGAAGGTGGCCTGGAGCCATCCGGCGAGCATGAGCGCCATGGTGCCGTGCAGGATGCAGGGGATGTGATAGCCATCGGCGAGGAAGGCCACTTTACGGCAGGTGAAGATGCCGCCGGAGCCGCGCCCTTCGGGCTGCAGGATATCGTAGGTGCGGTGGAGGAGACACTGCTGGAAGGGGCTGACTCCGACGTAGCCTTCGCCTCCGGTGATGGGGAGATCGACCATGGCGGCGAGTTTGGCGGGGGATTGGTAGTCGTCACGGGAGAAGGGTTCTTCCAGCCAATAGGCGCCGGCGCGTTGCAGGGCGCGGGCGACCTTGAGGCCGGTATCGAAGCTCCAGATGGGCTGGCCGACGGATTGCGGCTGGTGGGCGGTGCGGTCGAACATGATGGCGAAATCGGGACCGGTGGCGGCGCGGATTTCGGCGCAGGCGTCGGCGTCGTCGAGAGGGTTGGGACGCCAGGCACGGATCTTCATACCTTTGAAGCCGGCTTTCTGGAGGCGGAGGGCCTGTTCGGCCTGTTCGCGATAGGAGACGTGCTGCTGATCGGCTTTTCCCTTCCAAACGCAGGTGACATATGCGGTGACCGAGTTGGAGGCCCCGCCGAGCAGGCGGTGCACGGGTTGTTTGGCGATGCGCCCGATGGCGTCCCAGAGGGCGTGCTCGACGCCGCCCCAGCGTGAGAGTCCGTTGTCGAGGTGCTGTTCGATGGCGAACAGATCCTTGCCCACCAGGAGTTGGCGGACGGCGGGGAGTTGTGCAACGCCTGGGCCGGCGAAGGAGAACCCTTTCACACCGGCATCGGTGGACACTTCGACGACGTTCCAGGCGTGGTTCAATCCCGCTTCCGCTTCGTCTTTGTTGACCGGGACGCGGATGTTGTAGATGTCGATGGCAGTGATTCTGACTTGCGCTGCTTTTGCTGTGAACGCGGCGAGGGGTGTGGTGAGGAAGAGGCGGCGGCTAAGCACGGCGATACTCCTTGATAGCGGCTTCATCGACGTCGAGTCCAATGCCGGGTTTATCGGGGAGATAGACGTAGCCGTTCTCGACGCGCCAGGCCTGGCGGTCTTTGAGGAGCACAAGGCCAGGTTCCCATTCTTCGGTGGGCAGGTTCGGGCCCGCGCCGATCATCTCCTGCCATTCGCAATTGGTCATGGAACAGCCGGCCTGGATGTATCCGGCGAGGGCGAAGGCTCCGGTGCCGTGTTGGATGCAGGGGACACCGAAAGAAGCAGCGAGGGTGGAGATTTTTTTCGCGGCCCAGATGCCGCCGCAGATGCGCGTATCGGGCTGCACGACATCGTAGGTCCTGTTGTGGAGGAAGGCGGCGAATTCGTAGAGGGTGCGGCCAAGTTCGCCACCGGTGATGAGGATATCGACTTCGGCGGCCAGGCGCGCCGGGCCTTGCAGGTCCATGCCGTCGAAGGGTTCTTCGAGCCAGTAGGCGTTGTGGCGTTCCAGGCCGCGGGCGACTTTGAGCGCGGTGGGATAATCCCACACCCATCCGGGGCGCACGGCCGTGCGGTCGAGCATGATCTTGAAGGTGGGGCCAACGGCCGAGCGGATGACTCCGACGGCATCGACGTCATCCATGGGGCGAGGGCGCCAGGCGCGAATTTTGATTGCCGTGTAACCGTTGTTCTTGAGGCGGAGGGCGAACTCGGCCTGCCGCTCGTAGGGGACGTCGGATTGATCCTGCTTGCCGGGGAAAACGGTGGTGCGGTAGATGCGGAGGCGATTGCGGGCTTTGCCGAGGAGTTCGGCGACGGGGCGGCCGCTGATGCGCCCGATGGCATCCCACATGGCGTGTTCGACGCCGGACCAGCCTTGGGTGCGCGACTCGCCGGAATTCATCTGGAGGCGGCGCATGTGGCGGTCGACGGCGAAGAGGTCATCGCCGATGAGCGTGGGCTTGACCCAATTGTTGAGGAGATTGGCGTCGATGCCGATGAAGGAGGTGCCGGTGATGCCGGAGTCGGTGTGGACGCGGGTGACGGGATAGCGGTAGGCGCGCAAAGGTTCAGGCTTTCCGCCATCGGGGACGCGTACGGTGAAGGATTCGATATTGGTGATTTTGACGCGCGGCGCCGGGGCGGGGAACGCCGTACTGGAACCGAGGAGGGCGGCGAGCGCGGCACGGCGGGTGGTAATGGGTGGAGACATACGGTGTCGCGAGGCAGTATATCAATTCAAGCAGGGGCGAATGCACCGCCAAAATAGGCGTATGATTTTAGCTATTGGAGGTAAGCTATGATTGACGAAAACAAACGGCCGTTGACGGACCCCACTGCCGGGGCGGAGACATTTGAAGACGCCGCGCCCCTCGATACGGCGCTGTGCATGTCGGGCGGCGGATACAGGGCGATGATTTTTCATCTCGGCACGCTCATCCGGCTGAACGAGGCGGGATTGCTGCCGAAGATTGCGATGTATTCGAGCGTTTCCGGCGGTTCCATTACGAATGCAGTGCTGGGGCTGGCCTGGAACAAACTGGATTTCGATGGGGCGGGGGTGGCGTCGAATCTGATGCCGCTGGTGGTTGACAAGGTGCGGACGTTGGCGGATGTGACCGTGGATGAGGAGTCGATTGTGGAGGGCTTGTTGTGGTTCGGCACAGTGTCGGACCATGTGGCGGCGGATTACGACAAGTACCTGTTTCACGGAGCGACGTTGCAGCAGTTGCCGGATACGCCGCGGTTTGTATTCAATGCAACGAATGTACAGACGCGGTCGCTGTTCCGGTTTTCAAAGCCCTATATAGCGGATTACCGCATCGGATTGTGGCGAAATCCGAACGTGGCGATTTCGAAGGCGGTGACGGCATCATCGGCGTTTCCTCCCGTGCTTTCGCCGTGCACGCTGAAAGCGGAGGAAAAGGATTGGGAAGCGGAAGGGCGCGGGGATCTGTGCATGAAGCCGTACAACACGAAACTGGTGCTGACGGATGGGGGTGTGTACGACAACTTGGGGCTTGAGTCGCCATGGAAGCGGTGCAAGACCATCTACGTGAGCGATGCGGGCGGGGCGACGCCGGCGGAGAAGGATCCGGATAAGAACTGGGTGGGGCATAGCAAGCGTGTGCTGGATTTGATTGATACGCAGGTGCGGAGCTTGCGGAAGCGCATGCTGATTTCGGCCTATCAGGCGAAGGAAAAAAACGGGGCGTATTGGGGAATCCGGCAGGATATCGCCGAGTACAAAGCTGGGGGGCGGTTGGATGTGCCTTTCGCGAAGAGTTTGGAACTGGCGAATACGGCGACACGTCTGAAGAAAATGGATGACCTGTTGCAAGAGCGGCTGATCAATTGGGGCTATGCGATCACGGATGCGGCTGTGCGGAGTTACGCGCATCCGGAACTGGCCGGGCCGAAAGGATTGCCGTACCCGGGAAGCGGCATCTAAACAGGTAGAAGGGAAAATATGAGAAGGAGTTTTGCATTTTTTGCATTCGCGGTGGTTCTGGCGGCGCAGACCGCGGCACCGGACGCGCAGGTGGTGCAGCGGATGGCCCGTGCCATCCAGAAGGAGATTTACACGCTGCCGACGTACGGGGTCTTTGACGACATCCGGTTCAGCATCAAAGACGGGACGGTAGTGTTGAAGGGATTGGCGTCACGGCCGACCCTGAAATCGGCGGCCGAACAGGTGACGAAGAAAGTGGAAGGCGTGCAGAAGGTGGTGAACAACATCGAAGTTTTGCCGCTTTCGCGCAATGATGACCAGATTCGGGCTCGGGTGTACATCAATGTGTACCGGCATCCATCGCTGCAGCGGTATTCCAGTTCGCGAGGGAATATCTGGCTGAGCTCGACGAACGTCAATTTCGGAATCACGCAGGATCCGCCGCTGGGCTATCATGCGATCCACATCATCGTGAAGAACGGAAACGTGACGCTGGAAGGCGCGGTGGACAATGCTGGGGACCGGGCCATTGCGGAGATTCAGGCTAATTCGGTGCCGGGTGTGTTCAACGTGGAGAACCGCCTTGCCGTGTTGAATGATGAAGTGCCGGCGGAAATGAAGAAGCGAAAATAGAACGTTTGCGAATGGCGCCTACCATTTGGGAATGGGGGCGACTTTCGATTTTTCGGCGTACTGGTTGGGGATGGCCTGGCCGTGGGCTGGCATGGCATTGAGCGCGGCCCGCAGTTTCTGAAGTGACGGCGCGCTGCGGATGGGCTGTTTCTCCTCGGGATCCTGCTGGAGGTCGAAGAGGCGGCCATCGCCGTAGAGTTTGTACCGCTGATCGCGGAC
>CALFYN010000841.1 GCA_937952345.1 uncultured Acidobacteriota bacterium | reverse complement strand
TGAAGGAAAATGAGGCAGCCACCATCACACGCGATACCAAGACCAACACCGTCGATATCACCCTCAAAGTGAAGGAGCGTGGCAAGAACTCCGTGCAGTTGAACGGCGGCGTTAGCGGCATCGCCGGCAGCTTCGTCGGCTTCGGTTATTCCACTAATAACTTCCTGGGATTAGGCGAGACCCTTTCCATCAACTCCCAAATGGGTGACCGTGTCCGCGACGTCACCTTCGGATTCACCGAACCCTATCTGTTCGATACCCGAATTCAGGCCGGTTTCACCGTCTATATGCAGCGGTTTAACTACGATCAGGCCCGCGAAGTATCGTTGCTCTCCGGCCGCAACCTCATCCCCCTATATGAGCAGTTGGGCCGCGACAACCTGTTGAACTATGTGTCCAACGGCGCTGGCTTCACCGTGTATAGCAGCTACCAATTGCGGCGCAGCTTCGCACGCATCGGCTTGAGCTACGGTTACAACTCCTCGAACATCACCACACTCAGCACCTCCGCCAACAATTATTTTTCCTTCATCAATTTCCAGGGGTTGAACGGGCCAAATTCCTTAAGCGGTATCCGCACCAGCCAGTTGATCCCGTCCTATTCCTACAACACGGTCGATCATCCCATCACCCCTAGCCGCGGCAAGAGTATCTATATCACCACCAATTTCGCCGGCAGCTTCCTTGGCGGTAACGTCAACATGGTGGAGCCCACCGTCGACCTCAAGTATTTCCGCAGCGGCCTCGCCAAAGGACACGTCATCGGCGCACACTTCCTCGGCCGCTTCGTCTCCGGCTATAACGGTCGTGTGGCGCCCCCCTTCAATCGCTTCTACATGGGCGGCGAGAACGACATTCGCGGATTCGACATCTGGGGAATTAGTCCGCTGGCCTATATCCCGTCTAGCGCAGATGTTCCGCTCCTCAACTCCGACGGAAGCGCCAGGCAACAAAAAGTAATCATTGATGGCCGCGAGGAATTCCAGACTGTCACCAAGACCATCCCCGTTTATCAGCTTATTTTCCCCGGCGGTGACACACAGGGCGTCACTAATCTGGAATACCGCATCCCGATTGTCGGCCCCGTCGTGCTGGCAGGTTTCTTCGATGCTGGCTTGAATAAAGTGGCGCGGCGTAGCCAGTTGTCCCTCAATCCCGGCCGCCTCGCCGAATTGAACAGCCAATTCCCGCAAGCCAGCTTTGAGCGCAACGCCATCATCGCCAACGGAACCCAGAAGATTCGCGCTTCCACCGGCCTCGAATTGCAGATCATGATGCCGGTGGTCAACGCTCCCTTCCGCCTCTATTGGGCTTACAACCCCAGCATCTATCGTGACTTCATCATTCCTCCCGTCGTGGTGGACCGCTCGTCGTTCCCCAACAACACAACGTTCATCAATTCGCTGTCCATCATCGGACAGCCCTCGCCGTTCTATGAGCGCAGAAGCACGTTCCGATTTACCATCAGCCGTACATTCTAGCGGAAGCGCTCCTCCGGAGTCGCTTGAAGTAGGATAGAGAGATATCGCATCAGTAGCTTAAGGAGTCGTGAAATGCAAGTGAGAGTGCAGTGGCTGGCGGCGGCGATCCTCGCCCAGCTCATCGGTGTCGGCAGCGGACTGGCGCAAACCAAGGTCGGCATCATCAACATCAACGCGGCCATCGCCAATACCAAAGACGGCCAGAAATCCATCCAGGAATTGGAAACTCGGTTTGCTCCCCGCAAGAAGGAGCTCGAAAAGAAGCAGCAGGGAATCTCTGCCCTGCAAGCCCAGTTGCAAAAGGGTGGAACCGTTCTCGGCGACGACCAGAAGCGTCGGCTGATGTCCGACATCGATGCCCAAACCAAGAGCTACAATCGCGACCTCGAGGATGCCAGCCAGGAACTGGAACAGGAACAGCAGAAGATCTTCCAGGAATTGGGCGGCAAGATGATGAGCGTCATCGACAAATACGCCAAGGAAAAAGGCTATTCGCTCATTCTCGACGTCAGTTCACAGCAGACCCCAGTCCTATACGCGGCCAACGAAGTCGACATCACCAAGGACATCATCGAGGCCTACGACAAAGGTGCTCCCGCCGCGGCGGCTCCCGCTAAGCCCGCCGCCGCACCGGCCACCAAAAAGTAGAGCGCCCTCCACGGCTTGACCCTCACTGGGCGTGTTCCTCGGAGACGCTACACTGAAGGTTTATGGCTTTCAAGGGTGTCGACTACCTCCACATCGATTCGCTTTTCACCGAAGAAGAACTGCTGGTCCGTCAAACGGCCCGGCAGTTCGTTGACGATAACGTCCTCCCGGTCATTCGTGCCTGCTGGAATGACGGGCGTTTCCCCTCTCACCTGATCCGCGAAATGGGAGCCCTCGGCTTCCTCGGCGCCAATCTCGAGGGTTACGGCTGCGCCGGAATGTCCAACGTCGAATACGGCCTTGTCATGCAGGAATTGGAGCGCGCCGACTCCGGAGTTCGTTCCTTCGTCTCCGTTCAGGGCGCCCTCGTCATGTACCCCATCCTGACTTACGGCTCCCAGGACCAGAAGGAGAAATGGTTGCCACGCCTGCAATCCGGCGAGGCCATCGGCTCTTTCGGCCTTACCGAACCCAACTTCGGCTCCAACCCCGCGGGCATGGCCACTCGTGCCCGTCAGGATGGCTCCGATTGGATCCTCAACGGCGAAAAAACCTGGATCACCAACGGCAGCGTTTCCGACGTCGCCGTGGTTTGGGCCCGCTCCGATGACGGCATTCGCGGCTTCCTCGTCGAGCGAGGCACCCCCGGCTTCTCCACCTCCGATATCCACGGCAAGCTCTCCATGCGCGCTTCCGTCACCTCTAGCCTCTCCTTCTCGGATTGCCGCGTCCCCGCATCCGCCATGCTGCCTCTCGCTAAAGGACTCAAAGCCCCGCTCAGCTGCCTCACGCAAGCCCGCTTCGGCATCGGATGGGGTGTCGTGGGCGCAGCCATGGATTGCTACGAAACCGCCCGCCAGTACTCCATCCTTCGAAAGCAGTTCGATGACCGCCCCATCGCCTCCCACCAACTGGTGCAGGAAAAACTTGCCGCCATGATCACCGAAATCACAAAGGCGCAACTCCTCGCCATCCAGTGCGGCAGACTCAAGGACAAAGGCACGCTCGAACCGGCCCACGTCAGCATGCTCAAACGCAATAACGTCGCAATCGCCCTCGATTGCGCCAGAATGGCCCGCGACCTCCTCGGTGCCAACGGAATCATGGATGAGTACCCCATCATGCGGCACCTCAATAATCTCGAAACCGTCAAAACCTATGAAGGCACCGACCACATCCATGCCTTGGTAATCGGAGAGAAAGTCACAGGCGTGCCCGCTTATAAATAGTTGTTTCGCTGCTTTTCCGACAAAAGGTTACCAAAGTACTATAGACTCTTAGTACGTACAGTATCACACTAGGGGAGAACCCTGAGAAGCCCATGCCACCGCTTACTCGTCCCGCCGCTCCCCAGTCTTTCGACGCCAACGAACACGGTGCCTTGGCTAGGCATGTGGCGGAAGGTGATCCGCAGGCCATGGAGGATCTGTACCTGCTTTTGTTTCGAGCATCACGCCATATGCTCACCCGGCGTCTGCGCGATCAGGATCCCGATGATTTCCTCCACGAAACCCTAGCCATCATTGTCGAAGCCATCCGCAACGGCGATCTTCGCAATCCTGCGGCGTTACCGGGATATGTCAAGAGTGTGGTCCGGCGTCAAGGAGCCATGTGCATCGTCCGCAGCATCGCCGCCAAGCGCAGACTGGTGGACTATGACACCGCGCAAGCGGCCAAATCCCTGGTCGATCCGGAAGCCGCACTCCTGTCGCGAGAGCGTTCCGAACTCGTAAAACGTGGGCTCGGGAGACTCTCTTCTCGCGACCGGGAATTGATGACGCGTTTCTACTTCCATGGCGAATCCTTCCACAAAATCTGCGAGGACATGAAGCTCACCGAAACCCAATTCCGCCTCTACAAGAGCCGCGCCAAAGCCAAGCTCACTGCCTGGGCTCGCGCCATCACTCATTGAACATTACCGCGCGCCCTCGTGGTCCTTGGGGGTGCGCGACATGAAAGTGGAAGTCATGCGGCCCTACGGCCCTCCCAGTAGGTC
>CALFYN010000840.1 GCA_937952345.1 uncultured Acidobacteriota bacterium | reverse complement strand
TGCCGCCTTTGTAGCCTATGGTGTTTCGGGCGTGACCCCGACGTTTCGCCACGGAGCAGTGACGGAACCAGGTTGAACGTTTGGCGAATCTGCGGAAATTCTCCCAGCATCTTCACCATCCCGTAGTAATCCTTCAGCCCGTGCAGGCGCGTCCACGGCAGCCGGTATTCACCGGACACCAGATCCTTGTAGCACGGCTGGTGCATGTGCCATACGAAGCAGAGGTAGATGCGGGGCATTAACGGGAGAAGTAGCTCCTCACTGGGACGGGCGGTTCGGTCCCACGAATGGCGCGCCACAGAATATCATTCAACTCGTCGTCGTCGATACGGTCTGCTTCCGCGAAGTCCAGTTTCGCCGATCGCGCCGCTGTCGGATTCGATGCCGCATTGCGCGTGTCCAGCGGAATGCGCGGCTTCTCCGCTTCATAGGCGCGCATGTCGGGCTGCGATGCAAACGCGCTTGCCATGGGCCTTGCGCCCGCGTCAAACGCAGTCATCGGCTGCAGCCCAAGAATCAACTCCATCGTGCGCAGCATCGACGTCGTGTTGTACATCGTGCTGTCCACCACGCCGTTGCGCCGCGTATACGGCGAAAGAATGTAGGCCGGCGAGCGGTGCGAGTCCACGTGATCCGCCCCGTTCTGCGCATCGTCCTGCAAAACGAAAATCGCCGTCTTCGGCCAGAAACGGCTCTTCGACACAGCCTCGACAATCATTCCCAGCGCGGCATCGTTGTCCGCCATCGCCGCCAAAGGCGCAATCTTTCCCGCCGACGTTCCCGAGGTATGATCATTCCCCAAGCGCACCAGCAGGAAACGCGGCATTTTGCCCTCCTGCTCATACGCCGCCAGATCCTCCAGAAATACCTTGGCGCGGTCGATGTCCAGGTAATCCAGATCAAAGCCGCGATACTTGCGATTTGTCACCGCGGCCAGTTGGGAATCGCGCACGGACTCCACCTGAATCCCATCCGCCACCGGCAACTTTCGGTTGTTGACGAAGTATCCATAGTTGCGAACGGAAACCCCGGCGGCAAACGCATTGGTCCAGATGTAGCCCGCCGGCGGCGTTGCCGAAGGCTCGCCTCCCTCGTAATCGTAGTGGCGCCGGCGCGCCCCGTAGCTGTTCGGCCACATCCGCTGCACGTAATCGGAAGCGATCGCCGCCGTCGTCCAATTGTGTCCGTCCGCGCTCACGTCAGCGTTCACATAAAAGTTATCGAACAAGACAAACTCGCGCGCCAGCTTGTGATGATTCGGCGCCGACTTCTCATCGAACAGCACCAGTGCCGGATCGCCATTGCCCTTCCCGAACCCTCCCAGTACCTGGTCATAAGTCCGGTTCTCTTTGACAACGTAGATGACATGCTCGATGGGGGAAGGATCCCCCGCCTTCGCCGGCACGGGATTGCCTTGCGGTACGCGCGCGTCATCCAGCAATTCATCGCGATACGGCGAATTGCGCAACACCGTCACCGTGTGCTTCTCCAATTCCGCGGCGGTGAACGCATCGATCCAGGATATGGTTCCCCGCTGGATGCTGCCGACATACTGGTCCGTGCGAATTCCTTCGTGCGACTTGGCCGCCTGTTTGTCGGGACGCGGCCCCTGTGGATTCGGAAAACTCCGCCCGCCCCGGCCATTCAAAACGGCGATACGCTTGTCCGGCAATACCTGCGCCGCCGTCGGATACCAGCCCGTCGGCACGAATCCGTTGACCATGCTGCGCACCGCCGAGATATCCGCCACCGCAACCGCATTGGCATCGGAACAAACCACGAACAGCGTCTTCTGATCCGCCGACATCGCCACCGCGCTCGGAGTCATTCCCGCCGGTTGCCGCGGCGTCATCGCCAGATTGATCGACTCCATCAGTCGCATCTCTTTGCTCTCGGTCACACCCACCACGTACGCACGATTCGTATTCCCCGCCGTAACGAACAGCCGGTGCACATAAGGGTACGCCTGCCGTGCTTCCTCTTCCTCCGCCGGCGCAACATCCGGCTTCCGGTCGCTCAGCACAAAGTCCGTGGTGTGCGCCCCCAACCGGATTCTGCCGATCTGCTCACCCTTATCGGCGTCGTATTGATAAATCGATCCATCGGCCCAACTCGACACATAGAACGATTTTCCGTCCGGATGGAAGCGGATGCGATACGGACGCCTCCCCGTTTTAAACCGCTCAATCACTCGCCCCGACTGCGGATTGATCACCACCACCATGTCCCGGTAGAGCAGCGATGCATAGATCATCCGCCCGTCGGGCGTGAAGGCGAGATCGCCCACGAAATCCTGATGCGTCCTGTTCTGCTCCGGCACAACAACGAACGTGCGCGCCGCGCTCAGTTTGCCTTCCGCGTAGTCAAACTCAAAAACGCTCGCCGTGGATCCGCCCCCGACATAGAGTTTCCGCCCATCGGCGGAGAACGTCAGTCCCAGCCAGCCATCCGGAACACGCGTGCGCGACAACTCCTTCGCCGTCGCAATGTCGATCACACTCACCGATGGCGGATTGTACCCGCCGTTTAATACCAGCAAATGCCGCCCGTCTCGCGACACCACACTCGACATCGGAAACGTGTCCACATCCGTTTGTTTTCCCGCCGGCCGGATCGACCAGCCATTTGGAAGCATCACGCTGCCGTCGGGCCGAGGTCCGGTCTGCACACGACCGGCCGGCTGCGAGATCACGATCCCGGCTATCCCGGCGACCACCGCCACTACCAGCACTGCTTGTTTCATTCGAAAAATCTCTGTGCGATCGGAATGCGCCGCCCCATGCCGAATGCCTTGGATGTCACCTTCAGCCCGGGTGCGGCCTGTTGCCTTTTGTATTCGTTGCGGTCCACCTTGTTTACGATGTCACGCACCAGCGCCAGCGGCTGCTGCAGTGCATCGGCGATCTGGCGCGGCGAAAGCAGATCTTCCACGTAACCCTTCAAAATCGCGTCCAATACATCGTATTCCGGCAAGGAATCCGTGTCCTTTTGATCGGGCCGCAACTCGGCGGACGGCGGTTTCACGAACACATTCTCGGGAATCGCTCCCGGATGCCTCCGGTTGGCGATGCGCGACAGCTTGTACACCAGCGTCTTGGGCACATCGCTGATCACGGCCAGCCCGCCACACATATCGCCATATAAAGTGCAGTACCCGACGGCCAGTTCGCTCTTGTTGCCGGTAGTCAGCACCAGAGAGCCGAACTTGTTCGATAACGCCATCAGCACCATCCCGCGCAGCCGCGATTGCACGTTTTCTTCGGCAACATCGGCCGGCCGGTCTCCAAACAGCGGGGCCAGCGTCCGCAACATCGTGTCGTAACCCTCGGAAATGGAGGCAATCTCGAATCGAATGCCCAGGTTCCGCGCCATCTCGCGCGCATCGGTGACGCTGTGGTCGGAGGAGAACGGCCCGGGCATGCCTACCCCCAGCACGTTCTCTTTTCCCACCGCATCCACGGCCACGGCAGCCGTCAGCGAAGAATCGATGCCTCCGCTCAAGCCGATAATCACACTGCGAAATCCGCACTTGCGGATGTAGTCCCGCGTGCCCAGCACCAGCGCTTCGTAAACGGCCTCTTCCTCATCGGGGAAGTTGCCGCGCAGCGCCGATGCCTCCGGCTTCTTGTTCACATCCACAACCAGAATCTCTTCCCGAAACGACGGCGCCTGAGCCAGCGGCTCGCCCTCCGCGTTCAACACGAAGCTGGTTCCGTCGAAGACCAGTTGGTCGTTGCCCCCTACCTGATTTACATACACCACCGGGATCTTCCGCGTGCGCGCCGTCGTGGCGAAGATCTCACTGCGCAGCGTCCGCTTACCCATGTGGTATGGCGACGCGTTGATGCTGATCAGAATCTCCGCGCCTGCCGAGGTCAATTCCTCCACCGGATCCCGCTCGTAGAGTTGCCGCGACCAATACTGCTTGTCGTTCCAGGCATCTTCGCAAATCGTCAGCGCGATCTTGCGGCCCTTCCAGGTCCAGATGTGCTGATGTTCGGCTGACTCAAAGTACCGCGCTTCGTCAAATACGTCGTAGGTCGGAAGCAGCATCTTCTGCTGATAAAAAATCCGCTGCCCGCGCGAAAGCACGCAAGCGGCATTGACGGCGCGTTTTCCCGCCGTTTCTTCCGAAAGCCCCACATACCCGCAGACGATGGCGATGGGCATGTGCGTCGTTTCGCGAGCCAGACGTTGGAGAGCCTCCTGGGTCTGGTCGATAAAGGAAGGCTTCTCCACCAAATCCCTTGGCGGATAGCCGTTTAAGGAAAGTTCCGGAAAGACGATCAGTTCGGCGCCGGCGCGCACGGCTTCCTGAGCCGCACGAACCATGAGGACAACGTTGCCAGACAGGTCGCCGACGGTCGTGTTGATTTGACCGAGCGCGATTCGCATGAGAATTACCTATTGTAGCCGTACGCGCCCGGGTAATGGTTTGCCTGCGCGATCAGCGCGCGCCCATTCGCGAAAACGCCGCTACACCCGCCTCCGCGATGATCCCGTCCTCGTTCGATTGCACCCCGGAAACGCCGATCGCCCCAATCACCTTCCCTTCCATCATCAGCGGCAGACCCCCTTCAATCGGCAACGCGCCCGGCAGTTTCAATACCACCTGCCTCCCGTTCTTCACCGCATCTTCGAACACCTTGCTCGCCCGTTTGAACTTCACCGCAGTCCGCGCTTTCTCCTGCGCCACCTCGATGCTGCCGATCTGCGTCTCATCCATCTTTTGCAAATAGACCAGGTTTGCGCCGTCATCCACAATGGCGATCACTACATTCCACTTGTTCTTCCTGGCCTCGGCTTCCGCCGCCCCGGCGATCTGCTTTGCCGCCTCCAGGGTCATGCTCTTCTTGCTGGCCAGTTGTGCCGGCAGCACGCTTGTGCCGGCCAGCATTAGAAAGGTGAAGAAAGTCGCTGCGATTCTCATGGTCTGTTTACGGTAATCGGTGCATCCCCATAGTGTCAAGCCACCCCAAAAAGCAAAAACGGCGCAATGGACGCTCTGTCCACTGCGCCGTCTCAAAGTTTG
>CALFYN010000839.1 GCA_937952345.1 uncultured Acidobacteriota bacterium | reverse complement strand
GGGAATACGGCCTCGGGATAGAGCTTCTGGAACTTGCGATAGACGTCGCGGATGTGGGGCTCCATGGTGGCGGCTTTTTCGGTGTTGGGGCGGACGCGCTCGTAGTAGGCTTTGTCTTCGAGAATGCGGGCAGCAAGGGCTTCGGCGCTGATGATGCGGTCGGGGGTGAAGTCGCGGACGCCATCGCTGGCGCGATCGAGGTAGTGCTGCTGGAGGACCGCGGCGAGCCGGTCCGGGTGCGCGCCGGACCGGCTCCACGCATCATAGGCATTCCAGAACAGCGCCACGTCGCTGGTCACCACCACCGCGCGCTCCGGGTCGCGATTGTTCTCTGGAGCTTGCGATTGGGCCTGCAAGAGCAGGTTGCCGGTGATGAGGAGGAAAGCGAGTGTGGCGTGCATGGGTGTTGAGCAAGTTTACTGCATGCCGATGGTGACTTCCGGGACCATCACGGTGGTGGCCGCGGCGAACTTCGGCTGATCGGGTGAGGTGGTGAGGAACGCTTCCAGCGAGTACTGCAAATCAGTGGAACCGACAGGGAAGGGAACCTCCACTGTCGCGCTCCAACCGCTGGAGATGTTGACGATGCGCTCCATCTGGAGGAAGGCCTTATCGGCGGACCAGGTGAAGACGGTTTTTCCGGTCTTGTCACGCAGGATGACGTCATAATCCTGCGAAGACGGGAAGCGCACGTTGAGGCCTGGCGCAAGACCCATGTCCACGCGCAGGGTGACGCGCCACAGGCGTTGCAGCGGGTTCTGGACGGCGGATAGGGTGAACCGGCCGCGATCGCCGCCCTCGATGATGAGCGTGCCGACGCGTGCGTATGCCAGTTCGTAGGCTCGCGGGCCGGCGATGGTCTGGGCGACGCGGCGGACCATGCCGATGTTTTCGGCGTACTGTTCGCTGTCGAGGCCGGCGTCGGCGCATTGTCCCATGTAGCGGATCTCAAGGGTGCGCTCCCAACTGCCGGCGGGGCCGTTGTAGGGGACGCGCCGGTTCTGGGTGTGGCCTTGATTCGTGCAATTGCGATGCGGCGCGGCCCATATCTGACCGTCGGCCAGGAAGGAGGTGAGGAAGCGCTCCTGCCCGGTCTCCTCGTCGAGGTACAAGAGCCGCTGATTTTCGTCATTGCGGACAAGCAGTTGCCGGTCCACGTATCCGGTGAGGGCGTGATAGACGCGTCCCGATTGCATGGCTACGGGGGTACCGACGCGGATGGTGAACGTCTGTCCACTCGCCGATTCTCGATATGTCCAGGTGTTCCCCTGTGCCAGGGGAAGGAAATCTCCGCCGTAAACTGCTCCGGCGGAGAGCGTTGCGATAAGGGCAACGCGCAAATAATGATTCATACAACTTCTCCTTTGGTTCCGCTTCGCTGGCGGAACCGGGTTGGTTACAAACTCGCGCACTGGGTCTCTATCCCTACACGCGTAATGTGATTGGAAAGGAGATCTTCCGGAGGAGAGAGTTTGCAATTGCGTCATTCGCCCGCCTGGAGCCGGAATCGCAGGAACACGCTGGCGGCCACGGGGCGTGAGCCGTAGTAGGGCCGCAAGGCGCTGGCGATGGCATAACCTGTCACATTGAATCCCACCGCTGTGCGCAGCGCTCCGGTTGCCGCCAACTCCCGCGTATAGCCCACGGTAAGCGCGCTGACCTGGAAGGCCCGGTTGCCGGTCTTGTGGAACAGTTCATCCGCGAGATGGTGATCGTATTCGAACAGTTCGTCGCGCTGCGACCATTCGAAGCGCCCGGTGACGAGATTGTTGCGGCTCACAGGGACCAGTGTTTCGGCGGTGAAAGCGTTCGTCGCGTACTGTCCGATTGTCTTCTTGTTGCGTGCCCAGATGACGCTGCTCGACCAACCCAGTGTTCCGCGAACGGGCCGTGTGTAGTGCAGCGAGGCCGTGGTTCGCACAACATCATCGGGATGAAATGTTTCGGGCCGGTGGAGGCGTCCCGCCGAGACTTGCGCCAGCCAGTTGGCTCGCGGTTGCCAGGTCACGCGTCCGGACCAGGAGTCCATACGGCCCATGTCGATGTTCCAGCGATTCTCGTTCGGCTCCTTGCCGCGGAATCCGCTTGCTTCGACGCGGAACTTCCCGTATTTCATTCCCAGCGTGAGGACGTTGTTGGCGATGTGCGTGGCGTCCTGCCAGTGATGTCCCAGTGTGGCCTGTGGCAACTCCATCGCGGAAGCCCTGTGCGGGAATGCCACCGGACCCAGCGCCGCGTCGCCTACGGGCGCGTAGTAGACGTTCAGAATCGCTTTTTCCGAAAGGGGGCGCGCATAGTGGATGCTCAATTCCATGAGGGCGTCGTGCGGATGCTGCCCGTCGACGATCGGCGAACCGTTGGCCGTTTCTCCTGTCTGGAAGAGCAGCGGATATCGCTTACCGCGCACTGTCAGTGGATCCAGTGAGACCATGCCGCGAATCATCAGGCTGCCCCTGCCCACGTTTCGCGCCGCTGCGAGCATGCCCCAGTTGGCGGAATAGATTTTGTCGCCGCCGCGTGGCCCCGATTGCTGCGTGCCGACGACGAAGGCCTGACCCATCCACATGAGGTTCCAATCGCCCACCTTGCTCATGGCCATCGGCATGGGCCAGGATGCGGGATTGAGGCTGGTGCCGGAACTGAAGGAGAACAGATAGGAGGTGGCCTGGTTGGGGCTGCTGTCCTGTTCCTGTTGCTGCTGTTGGTGGTGATGATGATCGTGCTGGGCCCAAATTGAGGATGTCAGGATCATCGCCAGGATTGCGGTGTTGCGAAGCTGCATTTGCGTGTTCGTTTCCTTTCAGCAAGGCTGACGAACGCGCTGGGGATTCCTTACACCGGCGCGGTGGGAATTATTGCCCGCTCCGGCAGTGGCAATCGAGGCAACCGTGTGTGGCGCACATGCCGCACGCGGTGGTCACCTGCTTGCGCAAGGCTTCGCGAGCCCGGTGCACGCGCACAGCGGCGTTGTTCGCGCTGATTCCCGCCCGTTCTGCTAACCCGTTCAGGCTGTTCTCCTCGAGATCCACCAGTTCGATTGCCTCGCGGTACTCGGGCTTCATGGTTTCAAGCAACGCCTTCACACACTGGCAAATCCCGCCGTGGAAGCTATCCTCGGGCTCGACGTGCGTTTCCAATTGATGCACCAGTTGCTCGGCCGTGCGCGATGTGGCGGCGCGATGGCGATAATAATCGATGATGGCGTTTCGCAAGAGGCGGTAGAACCACGCCACCACGTTCTCTTCGCTGCGCACTGCCCCGCCTTTCTCGATTCCACGGACGAAGGCCGCCTGCAGAATATCTTCCGCGGCGGCCTCGGAGTCGACCCTGGTGCGCAAAAAGGCGAGGAACTGCTGGCGGCATTCGACGAGGCGGGTGAGGGCCTGCGGCGAAAGACCGGACTGCTGTTGCGACTGGCTCTGCATTACTTCGCAGACTATCACGCGTGTCAAGCGCGCAACCGGAGGCTATTCGCAACGAC
>CALFYN010000838.1 GCA_937952345.1 uncultured Acidobacteriota bacterium | reverse complement strand
ATGTATGGCGAAATCAATTTTATTCCGTGAATTATTGCGCTATGATTACACCATGGTGCGTCCTGAACGAAGACGCGATGTTCTAGCAGGTGCAAGTCCTGTCCGGGTAAGCGCCGAAGCGCCCGGTAGCAGACTCCAGCCGGAAGGAGAAATCCGACCGAGCCGAGCGGAGTGTCGAAGGCCCTTGAAAAAGAGGGGAGCAAACCAGCGGGCCGCAATCCGAAAGGGTGAACGCAGTAGCCACGTCATATTATCAGCCGAAAGGTGTTTGAGAGGGTCGAGCCGGTCATGGCACGGCGAAGGCAACAGACAGCACTCTGGGTCGGAACGAGTGTTGGACCTCTCCGGGGTAGCTAGCTGTGGCACGTTGGGAAAGAGCATCGTGGAACAGGAGAGATCCTCCCTGGCGGCCAAGTCAGGCAAAGACCGTGGGTATAAGGCCGGAAGGCTGAAGTCATGCGGAGCCAGGAGGAAGTCCGAGGGGTTCGTAGTACCGAAGAAGGCGTGCAGCAAAACGCGCTGGAGGGAAGGGGCCCTGCTTTGATCACGCTTGGGGAAGAGGTAAGCGCGAGGGCATGCCGGTGACGGACAAAGACCCAGCAGTAGACAAAGTGCGAGAACTCCAACGCAAGCTATGGGCGTGTGCCAAGCAGAGTAAGACACGGCGGTTTCATGCGTTGTACGACCGGATCTACAGGAGTGACGTCTTGTGGGAAGCATGGAAGCGAGTGCGCAGTAACGGCGGCGCGGCAGGGGTAGATGCCGAGACGATCCAAGCCATCGAGCAGTACGGTGAGGAGAAGTGGGTGGCGGAAATCCAGGCAGTGCTGCAGGCAGGCGAATATCGGCCGCAACCGGTAAAGCGGCGATACATACCGAAAGGAGATGGGAAGCAGCGGCCATTGGGGATCCCGACGGTGAGAGACCGGGTGGTGCAGATGGCGGCGAAGATCATCATCGAGCCGATCTTTGAGGCGGACTTCGAGGCGCATAGCTATGGGTTCCGTCCGAAGAAGAGCGCGGTGCAAGCGCTGGAAGCGATCCGCGAAGCGGGCAACCGGGGCAATGACTTTGTCATCGACGCAGACATCCAGGGCTACTTCGACAGCATTGATCAGAACAAGCTGATGGTGTTGGTGGAGGAGCGAATCTGTGACCGTAGGGTATTGAAGTTACTCCGCCAGTGGCTGAGAGCCGGGGTGATGGAGGAAGGCGAGGTGAGGACAACGCTGGCGGGAACACCGCAGGGCGGAGTGATCTCACCGTTGCTGGCCAACATCTACCTGCACCGATTGGATCGGATCTGGGCGGCCAAGTGTGGATCGCTCGGGGTGCTGATCCGGTATGCCGACGATTTCGTGGTGATGACACCGAGGGAATCGAAGGCGAAGGAGGCTCTTCGGCGGATCGAGCTTGTGATGAACAAGCTGGGTTTGACGCTGCACCCGGACAAGACGCGGATGGTGGATCTGCGGCGCGGGAAGGAGAGCTTTGTGTTCTTGGGCTGTATGATTCGTAAGAAGAGAAGTATCTTACGGAATCCACGTGCATACTATATGCACCGTTGGCCGTCGCCCAAGGCGCAGCAGCGACTCCGAGACCGCGTGCGTGAGATCACGGACCGGCGGTCGAGCGGCGAGGATGTGAAGCAGATCATTGCCAAACTGAATCCCGTGCTCCGTGGCTGGGGCAACTACTTCCGGACGGGGACTTGCAGGCGTGAGTTCCACCGGATGGATGACTTCGTGTATCGGCGGTTGCTGTGCTGGTTACGCCGGCGTGGTGGCCAACGGACGGCGCGGTCGATCAAGTGGACCCCGGCTCATTTCTACGGTATGGGTCTGTATCAACTGCGCGGAACCGTGAGGTACGCTGCGCAAGCCGCGCCAATAAGATCATCGGTAAGCTGTGTGCGGGAAAACCGCATGCACAGTTTGAAAGGGGGTTATATGGAAACGGGTCGACCGCAAGGTTGATACCGCGCCATAATCTACCAATGCAGTCGAGCGGGCTGAATTTTCCGGATCCGATGGCGGGCGCGCTGTGTTACG
>CALFYN010000837.1 GCA_937952345.1 uncultured Acidobacteriota bacterium | reverse complement strand
GTTGATGGCGCCAACCCCGGACATGTGGCAGGAAGAACTGGAACTGGTCTTGCAGAGTGCAGCATTTGCACGTGCGCGGCAGGCGAAGCTTCTCTTGTCCTGGCTCGTTGCCCAAGTTGTAGAGGGTTCCTCCCATCTCCTCAACGAGTACGATGTTGCCTTGCATCTGTTTCGCCGAGCGGACCATGACCCTGCCTCCGACGCGCATATCCGTAAGCAAATGAGCAGGTTGCGCTGGCGTTTGACCAGCTATTACGACGGCGAAGGACAGTCACGCCCGTTCGAGATACGGATTCACGGCTTCCAGCCGCAATTGGTTGCCACCTCGAAGAAGGACACTGCGTCCTCTGGCGGTATTGTGTTGCTGCGGCCCTTTCAAAGCGGCGATGCCGATCTGGGTGTCGTGGCCGCACGGCTCGCCGATGAACTGGCTCACTTGCTTTGGAGCCAGCGCAAGGTGCAATTGGCTCCCAACGCACGCACTTCGCAAACGCATCTTGTTCTTTCGGGCAGCGTTTGGAGGACGGAAGCATCGCCCGGCTTTCTCGTATTCGCCCGAACCGCCAATGCAGAAGGCGTTGTACTTCGATCCCTCCGCTTCACTCATGCAGCGCACACCCCCATGGAGACCTGCGCGCAAGCGATCCTGGATGGGCTATTTCCAACCCCTGGCTGAGCCAGCCCGGAAGGATATGTGGCTCCGCGTGTTGCGTGGGGTCGGGGACTGGTCTGGTATAGTACCTGAATTGCGCACAAATATGACTTGCTTTGCCCCGATTTGTGACAAGTGGATTACACTGCTGTTGCTGACGATCCCGCTTTCCGCTCAATCGACGGGCAATTCCATCCGCGGTGCGGTGTTCGATCCCAGTTCCGCGCGCGTACCGGGCGCCGAGGCGACTCTGGAATCCATGCACGACTCGACCGTCCGCTTGACTGCGAGTGGACCCGACGGAACGTTTCTATTCGCCGGCATTCCGGCCGGCGTCTACCGGCTCACCATCAGCAAACCGGGCTTTGCCGTGTTCCGGT
This sequence comes from uncultured Acidobacteriota bacterium, assembly GCA_937952345.1. Taxonomy (GTDB): domain Bacteria; phylum Acidobacteriota; class Terriglobia; order Bryobacterales; family Bryobacteraceae; genus CADEFT01. The sequence continues at coordinate 3,228 of CALFYN010000837.1, read as the reverse complement.
CACGACCACTGGAGATGCGGGCCTACGCACATCTCCTGTTCGACGCGAAGCTGGAACTCGCCCCCCGTCAGGACGCACTCTCGGTGGACACGCCAGGTTTGGACATCCTGGCAAATGGCGACCGCAGCGTGACGTTGTCGCGAGACACGCTAGACCGCAATAACTCCATGGGCCGGAATCCCGTCATGAACCTGGGCATGGTACCTGGAGTTACCGGCATCGCCGGCCAGTTTTTAGGGGATTTCCGGGCATTCAGCTATTCGCTGGGCGCCATTCTCGTCGAAGGCCAGCGAAAGGATACGCTCGTGGTGGCCATCGACGGAGTGAACAACACGCGGCCCAGGGAAGGGAACTCGCTGCACAGCATTATCGGCATGGACTTTCTGGAAGAAGTGCAGGTTCTGAGCGGCCACTACGCGGCCGAACACGGACGCAGTGGCAGTGCGCACATTCACTTCACCACCCGCCGTGGCGGGTCGAAGTTCCACGGTTCGGCGTGGGGCATTTTCGGCCACGACGCCCTGAACGCGCGACAGTTCGTCACCGGGACGCACCCCAACATCCGCTACAGCAACCTTGGTTTTCAGTCCTCCGGCCCTCTCTCCGCGAACCCGAGCAAGACGACGAAGCTGTTCTGGTCTTTCGGTTATGAGTACCGCCGGCTGGGCGGCTACCAGGAGAACATCACCAACGTACCCACTGCGCTGGAACGGGCTCTTGACTTCAGCCGGTCCGGAACCCCGATTGTGGATCCGCTGGCCGGCAACGTACCGTTTCCCAATGGCGTGATTCCCGCGGTTCGAGTCAGCCGTTTCGGGCGTTCGCTACTGAATCTCTTCCCGTCGCCCAACTTCAGCGGTCCAGGGGGCAACTATTTCGCGGGGCAACGGCAGCCGCAGCGCCGTTGGGATATCCTGCCGCGCATCGACTACCACGCCAGTGATAACTTGCGCCTGAATGTTCGGACTTTTTACTCGCGGCAACAGTCGGAGAGCCCATTCGCACGGACCGGCAATCGCATCCCGCTCTTTTTCCTGGACGAATCCCGTGAAGCGGCGAACGGAAACATCGGCGGCACTTACACCCCGAAGGGTGGGCGAGTGCATCAGTTCGATATCGGTTACGCCGGCTCCCATGACAATACCGGCATCTTGGACGGTGGCGCCTCCCGCGCCCGCTACGGCATGGACTTTCTCGAAGAACTGCTGCCGGCGAATCGAGCGCAGAGGATTCCGAACATCTTCATTGCCGGCCTGCCGGGTCTGAGCGGATCCAGCCATCCCAGTTACGTCTCCTTGCCCGTGTGGACCTTCCGCTACAGCTACGCACAAACGCGCGGACGGCACATGATCAAACTTGGGCTATACCATGAGCGGTTGCAGGTGAACGAGATCACCAGCACCTTGGACAACGGGCAGTTCTCCATCACCGCGAATCCCGGTCTTCCGTTCAACACGAGAAATGCCCTCGCCAATGCGTTTCTCGGCGCCTATGACAGTTATGTGGAACAGGGCCCATCGATTGAAACACGGTTCCGCAACAAGTTTTGGGAGTTCTATGCGCAGGACCAATGGAGAGTCCGGCCCAACCTGACCATCGAGTATGGTCTCCGCTACGCGTGGCTGCCTCATTGGACGAGCGCCTGGAACAACATGGCAATGTTTTCACCCGCCGCCTGGGATCCCGCCCGGGTCCCGATCTTCGGATGTTGCGGCAATCTGTTTGGAGATGTGTATAACGGGGTTGTTCTACCGGGGGCCGGTTGGCCCGGCTCAGCCAGTGCCAACGTACCTTTGGCCGCCGAGGCCACCTCACAGCGCTTTTTCCGTGGCCTCCATCGTGGTTTCCTGCCTACGAGGAGAACCAACCTCCAGCCGCGGTTCAGTGTGGCCTGGAAGCCCGGCAGTCAGAATCGCGTGGTGGTCCGTGCCGGTGGCGGCGTATTTCACAACTTCGCGGCGCTGTACACCACTGGTTACCAAAGGTTGGCCACTGCGCCGCTTTTCGTGGAGCAAATTGCAATTAGCGGGGGAAGCACAGACAATCTCCGTTCCGGAGTACGAAACGACCTGGTTTTTCCCCAGGACTTCACGAGCATCGCGGATAGCTCACGGCCCAACGAGGTATACAGCTATAGTTTCTCGATCCAGACGGCACTGCCCGCTCAAATGAAACTGGATCTCTCCTATGTTGGCAATCTCGGCCGCTACCTGGTGATGGCGCGGAACACGAACTTTCTACCGATGGATTACATCAGGGCCAATCTCACCCGCGTCCTTCGGCTAGACCTGCCCTATCCCACGGTGAATGGAATCACCACGTTCGAACCCACGGGCACGTCGAGTTATCAAGGCTTGCATGCATCGCTGGTGCAGCGTGGCTGGCATGGCCTGACGCTCGCGTTCTCCTATGCCTGGTCTAAAGCCCTAGGATATGGTTCGGCAAGTCCCGGCTTCCAGCAAGACCCGTTTGACCGCATGGCGGAGCGTTCCGACATGGAGGAGAGCCGGCGTCACACGGCTTCCATCTCCCATACCTATGAGGTGCCCGCCGTCGCATGGAAGCCTGTGCACTGGTTGACACGCAATTGGCTATGGAGCGGTGTCGTTACCCTTTACAGCGGGCGGCACTTCACGGCAACCGTTGCGGCGGGCGGCGTCATCTTCGCCAGCCGCGCGGATATCCTGCGCGACCCCCATTTGCCTCGCTCCCAGCGAACGCGGCTCCGCTATATCGATCCCACGGCGCTCAAGATTCCCGAACCGTTCTATTACGGCAATTCGTCGCCGTTCTATCTGGTAGGCCCCGGTACCATGAACTACGACCTGTTCGTCTCACGCCGCATCGGACTGACGGATCGTTTGAATATGGAACTGCGAGGCGACTTCTTTAATGCGTTTCATCACGCCAACCCGATCGGTTATGTCACGGCGGTGAACAACCGGGCATTCGGCCAGGTCAACAGTTATCTCAATCCGCGTACCGGTGGACTGGGTGCGCGTCTGAACTGGTAAGGCACGAAGACACTAGGCTGAGGCCGACTTAGGGCTAAGGATTCTGATAGACTTCGTCAACTATTGTTGCGATTTCCAGGTATGGGCTGTCTGTGACTGAGATGCATCAAGCAGCGGAGGATTCCAAACGGTGGTGGGCGCTCGGCCTCATCTTCGTTGCGGTTCTCATCAACTACGTAGACCGCGGCATCCTGAGCGTGGTGGCGGTTGCGTT
>CALFYN010000836.1 GCA_937952345.1 uncultured Acidobacteriota bacterium | reverse complement strand
GACATGAAATAGAAGAAGAAGAGGGGCATGACGAAGGTCCAGAGGATGACTTCGCGCTGGCGGAGGAGGCGGAGGAGATCGGTGCGGGCGATGAACCAGGTGTCTCGCATGGTTATTTCTCCGTGGCGAACCCGCGCTTCAGGGCGCGCATGCTGAGGAGGAAGGCGACGGCTCCGAGGAGGAGCAGCGCGGCGGCGACGGTGAATAGGGTTTGGGGATCGGCAGTACCTTCCATGAGTTTTCGCATCTGATCGACGGCAGCGCCGTTGGGGGTGATGCGGCCGATGCGCGCGACGCTGGGGGGAAGGGCTTCGAGCGGGGTCATACTGCCGCCGGCGAGGGCTAAGGGAAGAATGAGGAGGTTGGTGAAGACAGCAGCAGCGCGGTCACTGGTGGCATGGAATTGGATGGCGGCGATGGCGAGGTAGATCATGGCGCCGGCGAAGAGAGCCCAAGTGAAGAGTGCGAGGGGGTTGGCGTAGTTTGCGCCGAGGGCGAGCGTTCCGCCGATGAGGGTAAGCGCGGTGATGGCGGAGAGCAGGATGGTTGCGGCGAGGATCTTGCCGAGGAGCCAGTGAGAGACGGCATGTGGGGCCATGGCCACGCGGCGGAGGGTGCCGGTGGTTTTTTCGCGCCAGATTTCGGCGCACATGCCTTGGGCGGAGAAGAGCATGGCGAGCATGAGCATGCCGGGGAGCATCATGGCTCCGAGGGGGGTTCGTTTGGCGGGTTGCTGGGGCGGCAGTTTGGTGGCGACGTCGATGAGCATGGGGTCCATGAGACTGCGCACGGCGTCGCCGAGTTTGCGGAATCGCACGCTGGCTTCGGCGATGGCTGTGTCGGCGGGACGCGAGAGGAAGAGAGTGAACTGATCGCCGGCGGCTTGTTGGAGGTAGAATGCGCCTTCGGTGAGAACGGAGAGGACCTCTTCAACCATTTCGGGGAGGATGGATTGCGACGGGTTTTTGAAGAGCGTGAGTTCGAATGGCTTGCTGGTGAGGAATGCGTCGCCGAGGCCTTTGGGGATGATGAGGAGAGCGGAGGCCTGGCCGCGATCGAGGCGCGCGCGGCCTTCGGAGGCGGTGACTTTTTCGGTTTCGATCATCTGGCCGAGTTCGCCTTGGGAAAAAGCGCTGGTGAAGAAACCACTGACCAGCGAGCCGTCTTCATCGGCGATGAGGAGCTTGCCTTTCGGCGTGATTTTTTCGCCGCCGAAGACGGAGCTGATGAGGAGGAGGAGAACGAGGGGGATACCGATCCAGACGGCGAGTCCGGCGGGATCGCGGGCGATGTGGAGGAGATCTTTGCGGGCGCAGGCGAGGATGAATCGCATTATTCGCGGAGCTCCTTGCCGGTGAGTTTGATGAAGAGCGATTCGAGGCTAGGTTGGGTGACGGTGGCTCCGCGGATTTCGCCACCGGCGGTTGTGATGGCGGCGAAGATTTCTGGGAGGCGCATGGCTGCCTGAGCGACGGAGAGCGCGAGTGTTTCTTCGGTGTGCTGGAGGAGTTCGATGCCGTCGAGGGAAACGCGCGCGGTTTCGGCGGGGAATGTTCCGGTGAGGCGGACGAGATCTTTTTCGCCGAGCATGGCGCGGAGTTCGGCGAGAGTGCCCTGGGCGATGAGGCGGCCGTGATCGACGATGGCGAGGCGATCGCAGAGGGATTCGGCTTCTTCCATGTAGTGGGTGGTGTAGAGGACGCAGGCTCCGGCGCGGGCCTGGGCGCGGACGAGGTCGAGGAGGCGGACACGGCTTTGGGGATCGACTCCGGCGGTGGGCTCATCGAGAAGGAGGACTTTGGGGCGGTGGATGATGCCGCAGGCGAAGTTGAGGCGGCGCTTCATGCCGCCGCTGAAGTTTTTGACGGGCTCCTTGGCGCGGTCGAGGAGGCCGGTGTGTTCGAGGACTTCGGGGATGCGCTGACGGAGATCGGCGTTGGTGAGGCCTTGGGCGGCGCCCCAGTACTGGAGATTTTCGGTGGCGCCGAGGTCTTCGTAGAGAGCGATTTCCTGGGGAGCGACGCCGAGGGAGGCGCGGGCTTGGCGGCCATCGCGGACGACATCGTGGCCATTGACACGGATGTGGCCGGAGGTAGGAGTGAGGAGTCCGCCGATGCAGTGGATGGTGGTGGTTTTACCGGCTCCGTTGGGGCCGAGGAGGCCGAAGACTTCGCCTCCGTGGGCTTTCATCGAGAGCGAATGGACAGCGACGAAATCGCCGTAGGCTTTGCGCAGTTCGTGAATTTCGAGCATGGCCTGGGTGGTTAGTGTAGCAAGTGTAACGACGCATACGGGACTGGCGAAGTTCGGAGATTTCGCTAGAGGGCGGCGAGAGAACGGCGGGCTTCATTGATGGCGGCTTGCACCGGTGCGCTGGCGGGGGCTTTGGCGGCGAGTTCGCTCCAGGAGGCGAGGGCGAGTTCGAGGTTGCGGCGGCGTTCGGCGGCGGGTGCGGATGAGTTCCAACGATGCCAGCGGAGTTGCACGGCAGCGTGGTTGAAGAGTTCCCAGACATTGCGAGGGGTGGACTGAGAGGACTGGGCGGCGAGCCATGCTTTGCGATAGAAATCGTGGGAGGCGGGGTTGGGCAGGATATCGCCGAGAGTGTTCCAGACGCGGATGAGATCGGAGCGGTAGTCGAGGATCTCTGGTGATTCCTGGGAGAGTGAGTGGAGCGTATCGGCGGCGCGGCGGAGGAGTTGGATGGCGCGCGGGCGACCGGCTGTTTGGAGGATGGCTCGGGCAAAGGCTTCCTGGGCGTTGGCTTCGGTTTGGCGATAGAAGGAATCGCCGGGGTTGGCGGCGGCCTGTGCGGTGGCGATTTGGAGGGCGGTTTCCAGGTAGGGAAGCGCGCGGCGGGTGTCGGTGGGGAGGAGGACACAGCCCATGATCCAATTGCCGAACATGCGATCGCGGACGGAGCGGGCGCTGCCCTTGTCGTCGCGAGCCATGGCCTCGGCCTCGCGGAGAGCTTCGGCGGCATAGCGTTCGGCGTTTGCGTGATCTCCGAGGCTGAATGTGAGTGCATTGCCGAAGGCACTGGCGAGGGCGAAGTTGAGACTGAACAGGCGGCGGCGGTACGGCATGCTGCTGGGGTCTGAACGAAGGAGTTGCTGACGGGTGAGAACGGCTTCGCGATAGATGGCCACGGCGCCGGTGAGATCGCCGGTATCGCGGCGCGCCTCGCCGAGATCCTGGAGCATGATGGCGATGGTGCCCTGGGTGTTCACGCCGGGGTTGCGCGGGATCCAGGAACGGAGGAGGTTGACGGCGGCAGTGTGATGTTTGACGGCGGCTTCGGCGTCTCCCTGGGCGCTGAGAATTTTGCCCATGATGCCCCAGGCCTGAGCGATGCCTGTATCGGACTGGAGATCGTGGCCGCGTTGCGGAGTGCGGCGTTGCCATGCGGCGATGCTGTTCTGTTCGTGGTGCAGTGCGCGGGAGGGATCGCCGGTGCTGAGGTGCATGAAGCCGATGGCGCGTTCGAGGTTGGCGAGATCGGCGAGCACCTTGGGATCGGGGGTGTCGTGGGCGGCGAGGCGATTGAGGATGGCGGCGGCCTTCTGATAGCTGGCAAGGGCGTGGGAGGTTTGACCGAGTCCGCTACGGGCGGGATTGCCGCGCACGTCGCCGATGCGGCGGTAGGCGGCGGCGAGTTCCAACTGAAGGGCGGTGTCGCCTTCCGCTTCTTTGGCGAGGCTATCGAGGTATTCGAGTGCGTTGTCGACGACGCGGGCGCGGAGTTGCGCGGTGCCGGGGATGTCGACCATGCCGTCGTAGATATCGAAGACGAAGGTGTTGGCGAGTTTGCGGACCTGCTGGAAGCGGCGTTCGGCGCGGGCGGCCTGGGCATCGGCACGGTGGGCCTGGAGCGTGGTGGCGATGATGCCCGCCGACAGGCTGGCGAGGACGAGGATGGCGGCAGTGACGGGGACACGGTTGCGGGTGACGAACTTGCGGACGCGATAGAAGCTGGTTTCGGGACGGGCGAGGATGGGGAGGTTTTCGAGGTGGCGGCGGATGTCGCCGGCGAACTGTTCGACCGAAGCATAGCGGCGGGCCGGGTCTTTGCGCAGGGCGTGGCCGACGATGTCGTCGAGTTCGCCGGAGAGTTCCTTGCGGAGGCGGGTGTCGTCGACGGCTTTGCTGGGCGGGGTGACATCGCGCTCGCAGATGACGCGGTTGAGTTCGGCTTCAGAGTGGTTGTCGAGTTGGTGGGCGCGTTTGCCGGTGAGGAGTTCGTAGAGGACGGCACCGAGGGAGTAGACGTCGGAGGCGACGGTGATGGAATCGCGGCGGACCTGTTCGGGGCTGGCGTAATCCGGGGTCAGCAGACGCATGCCAGGAGAGGTAAGGGTGCTGGGCAGGTCTTCGCGGGCGTCGGGGAGAAGGAGTTTGGCGATGCCGAAGTCGAGGAGCTTGGGGACGCCTTCGGGGGTGACGAGGATATTGCCGGGTTTGATATCACGGTGGACGACCAGTTGTTGGTGGGCGTGTTGGACGGCGGCGCAGATCTGTTCGAAGATGAGCAGGCGCTGGCGGGTGTTTAATGCGAGTTCGCGGCAGTATTCGATGAGGGGGCGGCCTTCGATGTACTCCATGACGAGGTAAGGGAGGCCGTCGGCGGTGGCTCCGCCATCGAGGAGGCGGGCGATGTTGGGGTGGGTCAGGGAGGCGAGAATGCGGCGCTCGTGGCGGAAGCGGTCGATGAGGCCGGGGCCGCCCTGAACGAACTTGATGGCGACCTGTTGTTCGAAATCGCCTTCGGCGCGGGAGGCGAGGAAGACGACGCCCATGCCGCCTTCGCCGATGCGGCGGATGAGTTTGTAGGGGCCGACGCGGATGCCTTCCATGGGGGTGATGGTGGCGGCGAGGCGGCCGATGGCTCCGCCGAACATGGCTTCGGCGCGATCGGCATCGTCGATCATTTGCTGGAGTTCGCCTTGGAGTTTTGCGTCGTTGCCGCAGGCTTGGGCGAGGAATGCGGAACGCTGGTCTGGTGGCAGAGAGAGAGCTTCGTGGAATAGGGTTTCGAGGCGTTGGTTCATTCCCGGAATTCTTTGAACTATGGTAACCCTGGAAGGATGAAATTAGCTGATATTCCTGGAACGCTGGAAACGGATTATGCGGAGGCGTGGACTGTCACGGAGGATGGATTGGCGGGGCGTGCACCGAGACGGACGGATTTGTTCACGGATCCTTTGAGTGAGCGAAAGCTGTGCAGCGCTCCGATGGCGTTGTTTGCGACGCGCGGGGATTTTTTGCTGGAGGCGGAAGTGGAGGTGGGGTTCGCGGGGACGTTCGATGCGGGGGTGCTGTTGTTATGGCAGGATGCGGATCATTGGGCGAAGCTGTGCTTTGAGTATTCGCCGCAAGGGCAGCCGATGGTGGTATCCGTAGTTACGCGAGGGGCTTCGGATGATTGCAATAGCGTGGTGATGGAAGGGAATCGGATCTGGCTGCGTGTGGGGCGGCGCGGGCCGGGGTGCGTGTTTCATTATTCGACGGATGGGGCTTATTGGCATATGGTGCGGGCGTTCCGGTTGCTAGCGGGGCCGATGCGGGCGGGGTTTCTGGTGCAATCGCCGACGGGGGAAGGATGTGCGGTTTCGTTTCGAAGGGTGCGGTATCGGGAGGTGACATTGGGGGCTTTGCGGTCTGGGGAGTAGGTGAAGGGGATCGGCGCTGCGATGGGAAGGGGAAAGCATAGGCGGCGGGGGCGTAGCTGGGTTCGACGCTTTCAAGGCCACCGGGGGAACCCAAGTGATCGGGATGGGAAGTCCCTCACCCAACGATGCCAGTCACGGCGGAGGGGCGCTACGGGCGGGCGTGAACGTTGCGGTCAGTTTCCTTCCCACGCGGGGAAACCCTCGTCGCACGCCCATCCGGCGGACTGCGATGCAGCAATGAACCAAGTGCTTGACGCGCGCTCAAAACTCCAGCTTCAACGCAAACTGGAACGTGCGGGCAGGCGCCGCCGTCCCGGTGATTCTGCCGAAGGCGGAGTTGGTAACACCGGTATTCGGGTTATTCAGGATCGTGTGATTGAGGGCATTGAACGATTCCGCGCGGAATTGGAAGCGGACATCTTCGGTGACCCGGAAGTACTTGATGGTTGAGAGATCCCAGCGATGCTGGCTATCGCCACGGACGCCGCTGAACACCAATGGGAACGTACGGTAGTTAAAGCTGAGTTGCTGACTCGGGTTGCGATTGAAGCCGGCATCGGTGTTGAACCACCGATCCGCGTTGCGCTCGCTGGACGAGAGCGCGATGTCCTTGATGTTGCCGTTGAAAATGGCGTTGCCGAACCCGAGCGCGGAGCCGGATTGATAGATGATGACGGCATTCAGTTGCCAGCCGCCGGCGAAGAACTCCACCGGTCCCGGAAGTGAAGCCCCGAACCTGCGGCCTTTTCCGAAGGGGAGTTCGTAAATGCCGCTGAGAGCGATACGGTGCGGCCGGTCGATGCCGGCAATCGTTTCGTACGGAACGGTGTCCACGGAATTGAGGAACGAGATTGCCTCCATCGATTTCGACCATGTGTAGGCAAGCTGGAAGGTGTAGCCTTTGCTGAATCGCTTTTCTCCACGTATTTGCATGGAGTGATACCAACTGTAGCCGATGGGCTCTTCGACGGAGATTCCGCCGAATTGGGGATAGGGGCGCAGGAGGTTGGCGCGTGACATGTTTGCGCCGTAGATGGGGTTGGTGCCACGGAATGGATTGGGGAAGGCGCGGCCGAGAAAGTCGATGGTGGCCTGGTCCCTGGTGGGCGACGTACTGAGGTATTGCGCTGGCGTGTTGTTGATTTGCCTGTCAATGCCGAGGCGCGTGCCGCGATTGCCGACGTAGCTGATCTCGCCGACGAACTCACCGACCTGACGCTGGATGCCGAATGACCATCGCTGGGAGTAGGCATGCAGGCGAGGCCGGTAATAGTAACCTACGCCTTGGCCCAAGTTCGTGGAGAGACCGCCATCGGCGCCACGGGGAGGCAGCAAGCCGTTCGGGAAGGGGTTCGCGTTGTTGGCAATGTAGGTCTGGCCGCTGTCGAGAGAGGCCTGGATTGGTGTGCTCTGCGAAAAGCCGATCTGGTTAGCCGAAGTCTTATTGACTCCAATGGAGTCAAAGAAGATGCCATAGCCTGTGCGCACCACGGTTTTCGGTGTGGCTTGCCAGGAAAGGCCGATGCGCGGCAGGAAGTTGTTGCTCTCGCCGTTGAACGGGGCGCGATTGCCGGCACTCGCAAACAGCAATCCGCCTTTGGCCTGGAAGGCGGCGACGGGAAGTTCGGGGATCGGACTGCGGGCGTAGTTGATCTTCGCCTGCGCTTCGACGGGGCTGGCGGAGTTGAAGTCGAAACCGCCATTGAGCCGGTTGTAGCGCTCGGTAAGGGGCCATTCTTTTTCGTATCGCAGGCCGAGGTTCAGGGTGAGGGTGCGGGTGATTTTGAAATCGTCGTGGAAATAGAGGCCGAGATATTGATCCTGAAACGCGTAGCTGGCGGTACGTTCCATCGATCCTCCGGGAACTCCCAGCAGCATGGCGGCCAATTCCTGCCCAACTGGGGCAGCGGGTGAATTGTCGAGCGGCCCCCGGGTGTAGGTGTTCGAGAAGGAAAGATCCGGCGCAGTCTGGCGTGGGAAGCGATTCCCGAAGGCCCGATAGACCCGCGCATCGAGGCCGAACTTCATGTTGTGTGTTCCTTGCAGCCGGGTGAAGTTTACCGCGAGCACATGTGTCAGGCTGGCGTTGGTACCGTCACCGGATTCCCACGGCGAGATGGTGGAGAAGGCTCCGAGCGTTACGCGTGGGACGGTGGCCAGTCGGCGATCCACGAGATTCGTCAAGCCGGTGGAAAAGCCCAGTGAGGAGAGGTCAAACCCGCGCGTGATGCGTTGTTCGGGGAATTCCTGGTTGGTGAAACCGTAGCGAATGTTGAGCAGCAACTGCGGGTTGATGACAATCACGTCGTCGAGGGCAATGCCGCGGTTAATGCGGTTCAGAATAATTCCATTGATGCGGTTGTCGAAATGGTCGTTCTTATCCTCTTCCCAGAAATCGTAGTGGAGGCGAACGAACATGCGGTGGTTCTCACTGAAGGCATGATCGACGCGGGCGACGTGCACGTAGTAGTCTTCGAGCGAGCGCAGGGCGCCATTGAAATAGTTGTTGCGGCCTTCGCGCGTGCCGGCCAGATTGGACTGCGGGTACAGGTTGATGATGGAGGTTCCGACGCGGTCGAGCCGGTTTTGGGGAATGATATTTCCAGGGAATGGCTGCCGGCTGAAGCGGCCGTTGGCTGCCGGACGTGTGGTGAGCGGATCGTAGACCTGATACACGCCGCCGAGTCCCAACAATTGTGAAAAATCACCTTGGCGTTGGGCAGCGGTGGGAACGGTGCCCGTGAACTGGCCGGGTACGATCCACTTGTTGGCCTCCCATGCATAGAACCAAAAGGTCTTGTTCCGGCCGTTGTACAGTTTCGGCAAGACCACCGGACCGCCCGCGGAAGCGCCGTAGCGATTGTCCTGATAGACCGGGGGTCGGGTTCCGTTTTTGTTGTTGAAGAAGTTGGGTGCGTCAAAGGCGCGGTTGCGGACGAACCAATGTCCTTCGCCGTGCAGTTGGTTGGTGCCACCGCGTGTGCTGACGTTCACCACTGACCCGATGGTGTGCCCAGCGCTGGCATCGTAGGTCGCGGTCTGCATCTTGAATTCCTGAATCGCTGTTTGAGGGGGCGAAAACGCGACTCGTGCGCGTTCGCTGCCGTCGGCGAAGGTGTTCGACACACCGTCAATCTGGAACTCATTGTTGTAGGTGCCGTTGCCGTCGGTGGAGATTTGTGAATTGCCGTTGTTGAACGCAGGCTTGCGGTCGCGCAGGTTGGTTCCATTCATGACACCTGGGGTGAGGAGCGCGAGTTCGAAGGCATTGCCCGCCAGTGTCGGCAATTCGAGGATGCGCCGCGAGTCGATCACCTGGCCGAGGGAGGAGGTTGCGGTGTCGAGCAAGGGCGTAGTGGCGGTAATCTCGACGGATTCGGTGACTTCGCCGACGCTGAGTTCAATCTCCAGTTCGGTGGGCTCTCCGACACGAACCTGCACGCCTTCCCGCACGAAGCGCTTAAAGCCGGTCAGTTCGACAATGACTGTGTATGCGCCGGGGATCAGGTACGGCATGTTGTAGCGGCCGGATTCGTTCGACTGGGCGACGGCGACGACTCCGGTTTGCAGGTTGGTTGCCTTGATAGCTGCGCTGGGAATGACGGCACCCGTGGCGTCATGGATGCGTCCGAGCAGTGTCCCGCGTGGATCTTGAGAGTATAAAAAGGACGGGAGCACCAGCAGGGTGCCGAAGAGTATTAGATTCCTCATTAACGTGGCCTCCTGAGCCGTATATATTATACCGAGTTTAAGATTTTTTTATCTTTAACTCTTCATGGCAACAGGGAGGGATTAGTGAGTCAGCGTGAGTGCCCAGTCTTCGCCCGTGGGTGTGGATGGCGTGGTGAGGTTGGTCCATTCGCCGGTGCGTGGGTTGTACCGGCGGATTTCGCGGGCGGTGATGTTGGGGAGTGAGCCTCCGGCGGGGAGGTAGTAGATGCGGAGATTGTTGGGGCCGGTTAGGCAGAAGGCGTTCTCGAGGGATTCGGAGCAGGGGTTGAGTTGATTGAAGGGCAGGGCTTCGAAGAAGGTGCGGAGGTGCTTGAGTTGGGTGGCGGCGATGCCGAGGCCTGGGTCACCGGAGTAGAAGTAGGCGATTCCTTTGCTCCAATCGCCGTAGGTGGCGTAGCCTCCGGCCATGGCGATGGCCCAATGGTTGCGGCGGGTCCAGTCGGCATTCTGGAGGTGGCGGGGAGCGTTGTTGGGGCCTTCGTAGCCGTATTCTTCATTGATGTAGGGCTTGGGCATGGAGGCGTGTTTGCGGGCCCACGAGTAGACTTCTTTTTCGGTTCCGTATTGCTGGGTGATGATGAAGGTTGCCCAGGGGGAATCGCCGTACCAGAAATCGGCATGGGCGTGGGCGGAGGCGAGACGCTGATGGGGATCGAGGGCGCGGAGGACAGCGCCCATGGCGTCGCCCCAGGTTCTGTCGCGGAATTCGTTGTGCTCGTTGGCGAGATCCCACCAGACGTTGGAATAAGCTCCGAGACGGGCGAAGGCGTAGCGGTAGAGACGGAATTCGTGATCGCTGAGGCGGCCGTATTCGTCGAAGAGATTTTGCTTTTCGATGGTGATGATGACGGTGGCTTCGATGGCGCGGCGGCGCATGGCGAGGATGGCGTTCTCGGCGCGGCGCCAGTGGGGTAGATGAAAGCGGGTGAAATCGTAGGCGTGCGGTTGGCCGGGCCAGGCGGGGAGCGGGTTGACGCGTCCGCGGGGGGCTCCGTAGTTGGGGGCGCGGGTGGGATCGGCGACTCCGAATTCGTTATCGGTGCTGGTGCGGGTGGCGGTGTCGCGGGGATAGCCGGTGAGGAGGAAGCGAATTTTGTTGAAGCCGTGGCGGTGGCAGTAGTCGATGACGGATTCGATTTCCTTGTCGGATTTGGATGGATCGAGGAGGTGA
>CALFYN010000835.1 GCA_937952345.1 uncultured Acidobacteriota bacterium | reverse complement strand
CATTCCGCGTCTTCACCTTCCTTTCGTTTCTTCCCCTCTTGTTCGGCTCGATTCTGACCGTTCGCTGGCTGATACTCAACTGGTTTGAATACGCCATCACCGGCAGAACTCATCTACCCAGCCTCGTTGTTGCGGTTCTACTACTTGGCATCGGCGTTGCACTTCTGCTTGCCGGTATTCTTGCCGATATTCTCGCCGCCAATCGTCGCCTCCTTGAGGAGCTCCGCTACAACAATCGACTAGCGCATTTCTCCTCCTTCAACCAAAGCTTTGCGAAGTCCGCCAGGTGACCTTCAGATCTGCCCTTTGGCCGACCGCAGCCCCGGCAGATAGCGTGTGACGAACGGCAGTCCCCCAATGGCCGGCAGCACATACCGCAAGGTACATAAAATTCCAAGCGCAGCCCCGGTGGGTGCATCAAGATATGGTCGGAAGAACAAAATCAACGCTGCGTCACGGGTTCCAACCCCAGCGAAAGTCAGTGGCAGTAATCCAGCCAGGATAGCCAGCGGCGCCAGGGCTAAGCTTGCCAGAAAGGGGGCTTGTGCGCGCAGAGCCAGAACGAAGACCCAAATCTGCACCAAGTGAAAAAACCAGATGATGATCGAGTTGCCAACCACAAGAGAGAACCGGGATGGATGCTGCCAGAAATAACTGTACATTTCCTGCCAGGCTCTACCCAGTTTTTCCAACCTCGGCTGCATTTTGACCGGAAGCACCTGTCCCCCAACGCGCAGCAACCAGCCTACCAACGCACGAGATCCCAAAAGAACCGTCCCACAAACCAACCCGCTCAGGACACATCCCGTCATCACCCAAAACAGTACATCCTTCTGTGGATACAGCAACAAACCGAATCCACACCAAAGTAGCAGCGACATCATGTCGCAACCTTTTTCGAAAAGCACCAGCGCCGTTGCCACTTCACCCGTCAGGTGGCCTCGTTCCTTCATAAACCATGCCTTCGCCAGATCGCCCATCTTGGAGGGCAAAATCAGGTTGTACACACAGGCAACAAGAATAAGCCGGTTGGACTCGCCTACCCCAAGTCGAATTCCCACCGGCATCAATTGGTCTAATCGCCACGCCGTCATCATCGTCAGCGGGACTACCATTGCCAGACTCAGCGTCAACCACGCCGGGTGGCAATCCAGGAAGACCGACCTGAGTCGCCCCAAATCCAACCGGCCATAGATCAACCCAAGTATTCCCAGGCTGATAACTATTGGCAACAGGCGTCTCATTGTTTCATTGGCGTTTGGAATAGATGGTCACAATTTCCATCCCCTGCGCCGTCCTGTGAAACTGACGTAATGCTACGAATCCGTCCTGTAATTCGAAATCCTCCCCATGGTACGAATCGGCACTGGCCACATGACGCTTGGAACTGCGTGGAGCAGGAAAGTACCGGGCCCCGTCTGGCGCGGAACTGAATGTGTCCACTACACGCACTTCATCTCCGATCCATTCGATGGACCGCCGGTAGCCGATCATGCTCTGCTTCTTGGTGAAGATCAATCGCTTCTTCAGCGCTCCTATGAGACGAGCGCCCAGAAGCCCGCTGGCAACACGTAGCGCCATATGCTTGTATGGATTGTTGCTGATCTCCCGATGTTCATAGAGCGCGCCCTCTACCACTAACCCTTTTTCGTTCCACTCGTACTTCCAGTCCGCGCTCCACCAGTGAGTGATATATTGTCGCGCTGCCGTCTCCACCACCCATCCAAAGTCATGCACCGCTTGCTCTCCCAGGTAATGACTGAAAATACCTCCTTTTTTCAAGGTCACCAGGGAACGCTGGTCATTCCCCACCCGGCGTAAATAATGGCCGCTGTGCGTGGTTTTTTCTTGTAAGTACTCCTCTGCATCTTCGCCCTTGCGCACCGGCCATCCATCCGGAACCTGTTCCAAAAGAAGAACCGCCCGAAAGAGCGACTGCCCGATGTAATGGCTCACGTAGCGGTCATCCACGGCGTGCAGGAAGTGCCGGGGTTCGCGGGCTCCACCGAACAGCCGCTCTACAAGCTCCACATCCGCGTCCCGCGATGATTCAAGAGCCAACCGGACCAAACCATATGGCACCAGATAGTCGGTATTCCGGGAGTTGTGCATACCGATACTGCCGCGCTGTACCACATCCGCGAATTGTCGGATGCACTTCACCGCCGTCTCGATCGAGGCCTTATACCGTTCATCTCCGGTGGCATCCACCAAATCCCATAGGCAATCTATAGTGACGGAGAGATAACCCAAATCCGGACCCCCATACTCCTCAAACCAACCCTCTTCGGCTTGTAGCTCCAACGCACGCTCCGCCAAGCCTCGCACAGCGGACTCGGACACCATTGATGGAAAACATTTCCGGCAATACGCCAGCGCCGCCAAGCCGGCAATTTGCTGGTTTGCCGCCTGTGACTCAAACCGTGATTGCAACTGTCTGGCCGCCACTGACGCGCCCGCCTCAACTTCGTTCGCTTCAATCACTCCGGCTGCCACCAGTTTCATAACGGCCAGCGTCGAAAAGGCAAGAGGTGGATAACCTTGCTCCCACGGATAGTATTCTTCAAACGCTCTTGGCCGAACGGCCCGGGAATTCCAGAATCGGGCAGCCGCCGCCGCCAAACGGAGCATGGCTTCACGCTGTTTGGCATTCTCTCCCCATTGGGAAGCGAGATAAACGGCGTAGCCACCCTGCTGCAGAATGATAGAGGGAAAATCCCGGATACGATAATGCCACCAATCCCGGTCAAAACTCCCCCATAGGGGAGAATGGGGGTCTCGGCACCCCTGCGTGAGCAGCCGCCGAAGCCAGATGCGTGCCGTCTCGCTTAAAGCTGCGGTTACGGCTTGCATCGCATTTCGCCCTCCGGTGGAACCGGGATCATTCGCAATGTCCCCAGCCCCTTTCTCTTCGTAGGCTTGCTAATGCCCTTCCACATCAGACGCAATCGGTTGAAGCATGGGCCAATCAGCCTTTCTGGGACCCGCTCCACAACCCAGCGGCAGAACGTCGTTCCAGACAGCAGGAAGATTGTAAAAATCACCACCTCGGCCAGAACACGGCTGGCTGGCAACGGCGATGGCTTCATCCCAAACTCAGCCGCCGGTCTTCCCAGCCAGCGCCGCATTTGGTTGCGAATGTATCCTCCACGCTTCTTAAAATCGATCATGTGCCCGTGCATTTCGGTAGCTTTCACAGGGTCCACTTCTTCCACGTGCAACAGCCCGGCCTCCACCATGTCCCCGATGATATCCTCCATCCCAGCTGTGCGCGTCGTTATGACCGAGTGCCCACCTCTCGCCTTCTCAAATTGCGGAGACCACGCGTCGCCCACCGACAAATCGCAGAATTCGTTTGCGAAGTCCATGTTCTGCAGACTGTTCCGGGTGATGTAGAAAGGGATCAGATAGTTATAGTAAAACTTGTTGGACCGTATCACTCGTCCGCTCTCGGTCTTGATCTCCAGGTATCCTGGCCACTCCCCTGCTCGCCATTTCAGACTCGTGATCCCATCGTCAGCCGATACTCCGCAGGAACGTAGGAACGATCGGATGGCTGCTGGATACATTGCCGTACCTGTATACGGCCCGACCACATAGTGAATTTGCTCCGCGCGCGGATCACCCCCCAGTTGCAGTTTTCTCAATGCTGCCGACTGATCGGGGAGACACGTGATGGCATACCGCTTTCCCTGCTCGAGTTCCGCCAGGATGTCAAGTGTGGAAACTGGGATGTATACTGACTGCGCTGCTTCGAGCACTTCCTCAACCGTAGTGGCAAACACGGCTCGCGCCTGTTCGGGCGTCGGCACCCCTTGCCTCACCACAATGGCAGCGTCGATCAGCCCCTTCTCCAACAGGTAGATCAGCACTTGACTAAGAACACCGCCGGAGGCCCCGTTGCGGCGTATCGCTTCGTCCCGCGCATGGCCGGTGCGAACGCGGATACTCGGCCCGGTTAGCCAGTTCTGCGGCAACGTCTTGTAGAAGCCCCTGTAAAGACTCGGATAGTCGAGGCCTTTCCCCGGACAGCAATCGAATGCAAGTGCTGGCAGCTTCGCATCCTTTCCGAAAGCCGGAATCGGCCCCGTCGGCGTTTGGACCATGACGGACTTGCCTGTCCCATCTAGTCCCACACAAGCCCCGCAACCTGTGCACAGCCCCGGCTCAATCACCTCCCGCATCAACTGCCCGCAAATGACATCGTTGCTCATGAGTCATGCTGGTGAAAACAGATTCTGGCGGATTGGTTTCCCGTCAGGTCTCTCCGTCTAGCTTTCATGATCCTATACTCCTCCGCAAAATCGCCTCAAACTCCCGCGCCACCTGCTCCCACGAAAACCGCTCC
>CALFYN010000834.1 GCA_937952345.1 uncultured Acidobacteriota bacterium | reverse complement strand
GACTGCCGGGTAGGGGACGTTCCAGCCTCGGATGGCTCCCCAGAGGATGCGGTTGACGCGTTCGGTGGGGGCGGCGTCGGGGAGATGCCATTTCATTTTTTCGGAGGCGATGGCGGCGTCGAGGGCCTTGCCTTTGAGGGCGGTGCGGGGCGGGTTGCGTTCGAGCAGGCTTTGTTTCGGCATGACGGCGTCGTAGGGGGTGAAATCGGGCGTGTCGGTGAAACTGGCGCGCATTTCGGTGGCAATTAGATCAAATAAAGACAAAGTGGGCAGGCCGAGGATGAGTTCGATGGTTTTGAGGATGCTCTGGTGGGCGTAGAAGGTGGAATCGACGTGGCCGCGGCGGATGTAGGGGCTGACGGCGAGGGTGACGGTGCGGTGTCCGTCGACGTGATCAACGCCGTTCTGGGCGTCGTCTTCGGTGATGAAAATGGCCATCTTCTTCCAGAAGGAGGAGTGGCTGAGAGCTTCGACGATGCGGCCGGTGGCGAGGTCGTTATCGGCGACCATGGCTTTGGGGGTGGAGACATTGGCGAGCGTGCCGTTGGTGTGATCGCTGGGGAGTTGGATGAAAACGAGGTTCGGCATCTTGCCTTCGCTCTGCCATTTTTTGAGGTCTTCGAGGAAGATGTCGGCGCGAACGACATCGGGGATGGCGGTGGAATAGGCGGGGTAATTGGCGGCGAGCACTTTATTCATGGATGCAACGGGGGAAACGGTTTTCCATTCGTTGAGGAATTTTTCGCCTTTTTGCCAGCGTTCGAGGTATTCCTGGCGGCGGGAACTGGGGCTGGCGGTGACTCCGGCGTATTCCCCGTAGATACGGACGGTGCGGCCGCGGGCGAGGGCCGCATCCCAGAGGAAGCCGCTTTCGCTGATGGCGAGGGCGTCGGAGCCATCGAAGGGGTAGCTGCGGCCGTGGAAGCCGGGCCACATGGCGTAGGCGTTTTCGTTGGCCTGCGTGATCCACTGATGGCCGTCGGCGCTGTTGCCGCCGGTGGCGTAGAAGTTGTCGAGGACGACGAATTGCTCGGCGAGGCGGCGCTGGTTGGGGGTGACGTCGGCGCCGAACATGACGAGCGAGGGATCGCCGTTGCCTTTCTGGAGATCGCCGAATAATTGATCGTACGTACGGTTTTCCTTCACGATGAACACGACATGTTCGATCAAGGAGGGTTCGCCGGCGCGGCGGGGGATGGCGGTGGCGGCGCGAGCGGTGACGGGGGCGGGCTCGGGCTGTTTGGGTCCGAGGGACATGTGATTGTTGTGGGCGGCGGCGGTGGTGTAGCTGGCGAGTTGGGCGGCATCGGGGAGGTCGACGACGTTGACTGCGCCCCGGTAGGCGTGGACGAAGCGCTGTTTGGGCTCGTCGCGCCAAGCGGAGCCTGCGCCGAGGAGGGCTCCGATGGCGAGTTGTTTTCCGTCGGCGCTGAGGGCGACGGCGTTGGGGTACCAGGCGGTGGGGATGAGTCCTTCGATCTTGCCGGAGGCGGTGTTCATGACGGCGACGGCGTTGATGCCACCGCAGGCGACGTAGAGGCGGGAGCCATCGGCGTTGAGCGTGGCGGCGGTGGGGGCGATGCCTTTGACGTCGCGCTGGAAGGGCTGGACGGGATGGCGTTGGAGGATGCGGCGGGTGTTGGTGTCGATGACGGTGACGGTGTCGCGATTGCTGCTGGCGACGTAGAGGCGGGCGCGCTTTTCATCCCAAGCGAGGGCGTTGGGGTGGGCATCGACGGCGACGGTGTGGGTGAGTGCGCCGGTGGTGAGATCGATGCGGACGATGTTGCCGGCGTTGGCGACGCCTCGGGCATCGACGGAGACGCGGTCGGCGTCGGGGTTGCGGCCGAGGGCTCCGGTGAGCATGCCGTCGCGGGGTACGGGTCCGCCCCAGTTGCTGACCCAGGCGATGGTTCCGGTTTCGTTGAGGACGACGCCGAAGGGGGCGATGCCGGTTTTGATTTTGTGAAGGGGCTTTCCGGTGGCGGCGTCGACGACGGCGAGTTGGTTGTTCTGGATGAGCGGGATGGCGGCGATGCGGACGCCTTGGGGGTTGGGTTTGGGGGCGATGGCCATGGCTCCGGAGTTGACGGTGCCGAGATCGGGCTGGAGGATGGTTTGGGTGTTGGCGGAGAAGGCGCCGAGGCGGAGTTGTTTGCGGTCGATGGAACTGGTGGCGAGGGCACGGTTCGAGGCGGGATCGAAGCGCAGGCTCTGGATGCCGGGTGCGCCGCCGAGGGCGATTTGTTCGAGGACGCGGTTTTCGCGCCAATCGAGGCGGTAGACGTGGGTGGCGGTGGTGACCCAGATTTCGCGGGCGTCGCGGCCGAAGTCGACGGCGTAGACGCGGCCATTGAAGATGGCGGGGACGCCGGCGGGGCTGATGGCCTGGCGGGTGGTGATGACTCCGGGATCAGTGACGGCGCGGACGGGCGCGCCAGGGGTTTGGGCGGCGAGCGGGGCGGCAAGGAGGAGGAAGACAAGGGACATGATTCTCCACAGGATGACAGAATCGGATGGCGGACGGAAGACGGCGGGGTTACGTACGGGTGACGGATTGGGGAGAAAAGGCGCAACGAGACCAAGGGGCCGCGCATCCGTCTCTATAGCGATATAATTATGATCGAAGGGGATCTGGGTTTCCTCTTCGCGAAAGGCTCCAACTCGAAAATGAATAGCCGGTTCAAGCTGTTTGTAGTGACTTCCTCCAGTTGCCTGGTGGTGCTGTTAATGTTCGGCGCGGCGATGGGCCGTAGCGCGTCGCCGGAAGATGCATACAAGCATCTGGCGGTGTACACGGAGGTGCTGTCGCGGATCAAGAGCGACTACGTGGAAGAGCCGGACATGAAGAATGTCACGCTGGGCGCGCTGAACGGACTGCTGGAATCGCTGGATCCGTATGCCAGCTATCTGAACGCGGACCAATACAAGCAGTACCTGAAGTATCGGGACAACCGCAAGGCGGATGTGGGGCTGATTCTGTCGAAGAAGTACGGGTATCTGAACGTGGTGGACGCGGTGCCGAATTCGCCGGCGGCGAAAGCGGGATTGTCGACGGGCGATGTGCTGGAGGCGATCGGCGCGGTTTCGACGCGCGATATGCCGCTGGCGTATGCCGAGATGCTGCTGCACGGCGATGCGGGTACGAGCGTGGAGTTGACGGTGCTTCGCGTACGGCGCAGCACGGAGCCGCAGAAGGTTGGGCTGGTGCGGGCGGTGACGAAGTTCGCGCCGGTGACGGCGAAGATGGAACAGGACCAGATCGGGCGCATCGCGCTGAGCAGCGTGGAGCCGGGGAAGGCCAAGGAAGTGGCGGCGGCGGTGAAGGATCTGGAGAAACAAGGCGCGAAGAAGATCATTCTCGATGTGCGCAATGCGGCATCGGGGACGCCGGAGGAAGGCATCGCGCTGGCGAATCTGTTCCTGGAGAAGGGACTGATCGGGTACCTGGTGGGGCAGAAATCGCCTCGGCAGGATTTTGAAGCGGCGGCGTCGAAGGCGATCTGGAAAGGGCCGCTGGCGGTGATTACGAATCGCGGGACGGCGAATGGCGCGGAAGTGGCGGCGGCGGCGCTGCTGGACAGCAAGCGCGGGGAAGTGATCGGGGAGCGGACGTATGGCGATGCGGCGGTGCGGAAGGCGATTTTGATGGACGACGGCGGGGCGGTGATTCTGTCGACGGCGAAGTATTATTCGCCTTCGGGGAAGGCTCTGCAGGATACGGGCGTGACGCCGAGCGTGCCGCTGGTGGAATCGGAACCGGTGGGGGATCCGGACGATGAGACGCCTCAGCCGGAACAGCCGGCACAGCCGCAGCCTCAGGTGAAAACGGGCGAGGATGTGCTGCTGAAGAAAGCGATTGAAGTTTTGAACGCGGGCAAGCCTGTGGCTCGGGAGTTTACTCCGCGGGTTCGGGTGGCTGTCGGCGCTTAGATTGAATTTTTGGAAAGAATTAGGGTATGCCTCTTTACGAATATCGATGCTCGCAGTGTGACCGGGTGTTTGAGGTGATGCAGAAGTTTTCGGATGCGCCGCTGACCGTGCACGAGGGGTGCGGCGGGGCGGTGGAACGGCTGATCTCGGCGCCGGGACTGCACTTCAAGGGCAGCGGGTGGTATATCACGGACTACGCGCGGTCGGGGTCCGGGAAGGGGGGCGGTAAGGCGGCTGAGGGGAAGAGCGAGGGGAAGAGCGAGACGAAGAGTGAGCCGGCTGCGGCTAAGACGGAGAGTTCGGGTTCGGTGAAGAAGGATTAGCCGCCGATTAACGCCGAAAAACGCCGATGGGTTTTTAGTGGACTTCCTGCGGTAGGGTGGGTTGTTTGTGTTGGGACCAGCGCTGGAGGGTT
>CALFYN010000833.1 GCA_937952345.1 uncultured Acidobacteriota bacterium | reverse complement strand
CGCCGTCAGGCCGCGCTCCTCGCGAAACGGCTCCAAGACCAGGGCCAGAACAACACCCAATTCGTCCAATCCGCCTTCGAAACCGTACTCGGCCGCCCGCCCTCATCCAAAGAGCGGCAATCCTCCCTCGCTTTCCTGAAGACAGACCAGGACCGCGAAGATCTCATCCACGTCCTCATGAACCACAACGATTTCGTGACAATACGATAAGGAAATACCGAAAATGCACACGAAACGACGCGCATTTCTCGCCGACCTCGGCATGGGATTCACCGGCCTCGCCCTCGGCTCAATCCTCAACCGCGACGGCATCGCCCGCGCCGCCACCAACGCCTCCTGGCGTCCCCCCGACGGCAAACCCCACTTCGCCCCTAAAGCCAAGCGCGTCATCTGGCTCTTTATGATCGGCGGCGTCAGCCACATGGACACCTTCGATCCCAAGCCCGAACTCAACAAATACGGCGGCCTCTCCTACGACGAATCGCCCTACGCCAACGCCCTCGACAACCCCCTTATCAAAAAGAATCTCCGCGAAGTCATCCAGGGTCTCCACAAACAGCACTCGCGCCTCTACCCGCTCCAGGTCGGCTACAAGCCGCGCGGCCAGTCCGGCATCGCCGTCAGTGACTGGTTCCCCCACGTCGGCGATTGCATCGACGACATCGCCGTCGTCCGCTCCCTCTGGACCACCGACAATAACCACGGCGCGCAGATGCAGTTCCACACCGGCCGCCATGTGCTCGAAGGCCAATTCCCAACCATCGGCTCCTGGGTCCACTACGGACTCGGCTCCCTCAACGACAACCTCCCGCAATTCGTCGTCCTCGGCGATCCCATCGATACCTGCTGCGGCGGACTCGCCGCCCACGGCGCATCCTACCTCGGCCCCGAACACAACGGCGTACAAATCGCCGTCGATCCCGCCAATCCGCTACCTTTCGCCAAGCCCCCCTCCGAAATTACCCGCGAACGCCAGGAACGAGAATTCGCACTCCTCCGCGAACTCAACGGACTCGCCGCCGCCGAATACCCCGACGACGCCTCCATGCGTGCCCGCATCAAATCCTACGAACTCGCCTTTCGCATGCAAACCGCCGTCCCCGACCTGATGAAGTTTGAGCAGGAAACCGAAGCCACGCGCAAGCTCTACGGCCTCGATCACGATACGACGAAGCCATTCGGTCAAATGTGTCTCGCCGCCCGCCGCATGGCCGAAAGCGGCGTCCGCTTCATTCAGGTCTTCCACGGCCAGAATGGCGGAGCAGGGAAGTGGGACGGCCACAGCAAGCTCAAGAAGACCCACACCGAACTCTGCGCCCAGGTCGACAGGCCCATCGCCGGCCTGCTCAAAGACCTGAAGCAGCGCGGCATGTTTGACGACACCATTGTCGCCTTTGTCACCGAATTCGGCCGCACCCCCGGCGCGCAAGGTCTCGACGGCCGCGATCATCATCCCTACGGCTTCTCCGTCTGGCTTGCCGGCGGTGGCATCAATGGCGGCATCACCCACGGCGCCACTGACGAAATCGGTTTCCACGCCGTCGAAAACCGCCATTACGTCACCGACATTCACGCCACCATCCTCCACCAACTCGGCCTCGATCCCCGTAAACTCGAAGTCCCCGGCCGCAAGCGCCTCGACATCGACTTCGGATCCCCCATCCGCGAAATCCTCGCCTAGAGAGGCTCACTCCGTGCCCCAATCGAGCGCTATTCCCCGCCGCGATTTCCTCAAAACCCCGCTCGCCGCCGCGCAATCCGCGGCCGCCCCAGCACTCCGCATCTGGGCCTTCAGCGATGCCCACGTCGGCACCGACAAGCGTCGCGGCCGCGAAAGCCTCGCCACCGCCATCACGCAATCCGAACAAGGCGGCGATCAAGGCGGACCACCCTTTGATTGGGACATCGCCCTCGACCTCGGCGATCAATCCGGCGGCCAGAGCGTTCCTCAGGATGACGAAGGCGAAGAAGTCGTTCGCCAGTTCAAAGCCCTCCGCAAGCATCGCCGCGAAGACGTCTACAGCGTCTGCGGCAATCACGACCGCAGCGGCCTCGACCAGCCTAAGAATCAATGGTGGCGCAAATGGCTCGATCCCACCGGCGAAAACCCACGCTATTCCGGCATCAGCAACAACCGCCGCCGGTTCCCCGTCGAAGGCACCTGGGAACGTTACTCCTTCCGCATCGGCAACGTGCTCTTCCTCATGATGAGCGATATCAACGAGCCTTCCCAAACCATCGGCCGCGGCACGCTCGGAGGCAATCCCGGCGGTGTCGTTACTGGCGAAACCTTCGCCTGGTGGAAGAAGATGGTCGAATCCAATCGCGGCAGCATCATCATCTCTGCCCACCACTACATGCTCAAGAACACCACCGTCGCCAGCGGGGAATGGGAAGGCTTGCGCAAAGACGAGCAGGGCAACTGGCGATCCCACTACCACGGCTACTTCCCGCAAGGCTCCCCCAAGGGCGCGTCCTACCTCTATTGGGTCGACAGCAAACCCGACGCGCAGGCCTTCGAGAACTACCTCGCGGCAAACCCCGGAGCCATTGCTCTCTGGCTCGGAGGCCACACCCACACCAACCCCGACGATCGCGCCGGCAACAAGTCACACTGCGAAACCCGCTGGGGCGTCCACTTCCTCAACGTCTCCGCGCTCACCGCGCATCACGTCCGCAGCAGTGTCCCCATGAGCCGCCTGCTCACCCTGCAAGGCAACCAACTCCGCATCCAGTGCTATCTCCACACCAGCCAGTACGCTCCGCAAGGCTGGTATGCCAAGGCCGAGCGCACCCTTCGTCTGGCGCCCCGGCCCTGAACGAACCAACTACTGCAGCGCGGAAAAATCCGTCGGATCCAGAAACACCGTCTCCACTTTCTCCACAATCTTTCCGTTGGCTTCCGACGCCGCCTGCGCTTTCTTCCAGTCCGGGTCCGTGCGGAATGCGTCCCAACTCTTCTTCGCCGCCTCGCGGCTCTCATGCGCCAGCATGTAGATCAGCGTATTGTCCTTCTTCGGAGCATCCTGCGGAACGCCATACCAGACGTTCTTCATTCCATGCCGCTCGAAGATCTTCGTCGTGTGATTGCGGAAGCGCGCCAATAGGTCGTTCAGCTTCCCCGGATGCGTGTAATAGGTTCTCAGTTCGTACACCATAGGTTTCTTGGCTGCCTTGCCGCGTTCTTCCCCCGCGAAAAATCCAAGGGCGAAGACACCGGCCAAAAGTGCAATGCGCGTGAAAATGCGTTTCGACATAACCACCTATTGTATGCCGTTCGTGTGTCCCGCTTGTGTTACCCCTGCCCGCTCACTTGGCTTCGTGCACGCCCCGATTGCCCTACCCACCGCTCCAGCGTCTGCCGCAAAACTTCCAGATGCACCGGCTTCGTGATGTAATCGTCCATCCCCGATTTCAGGCACCGCTCCTTCTCCGCGTGTAGTGCGTGCGCCGTCAGCGCAATGATCGGGATGTGGTGCTTCCCCCGCTCCTTCTCCCGAATCTCCCGCGTCGTCTCAAATCCGTCCATCTCCGGCATCATGCAATCCATCAACACCGCATCGTACGCCGCGCCAGCATTCATCATCTCCAGCGCGAACCGCCCGTTCGCGGCCACTTCCGCCGCATACCCCAGCTTCTCCAGCATCCGCAGCGCCACCTTCTGGTTGATCGGGTTGTCTTCCACCAGTAGGATGCGCGGCGCCCCCGGGGCGTCTCCTCCCGCCGTCGGTGTACCCGGCTCTACCTCCGCCACCGGCAGGTCTGGTCCGAATCGCGCCAGACAGAGTGACTTCCACATCTGCGATGGGCGCAGCGGCTTGGTCACTACTGCATCGAACCCAAACGCCCCCTGCCCCTCGCTTGCGCTCCACTGCCCGAACGGCAACACTCCCACCGAGGGAATGCGCCCCACCGTTCGCACCCGCTCCAGCAACGCCGTTGCGCTGTGCGCCCCGCCTGGCTCCCCATCCAGCAGCACCACGTCATAGGGCCTGCCCGCTTGCCGCCCGCGGATCAACTCCGCCAGCGCCGCGTCCGGTTGCGACGCCGCGAACGCATCGATTCCCCACAACCGCAGTTGGCTCGCCGTCACCCCCGCCGCCGCCGGATACCGGCTCAGCGCCAGCACACGCTGCCCCGCCAGCGCCGACGTATCCAAAAAGCTCTCATTCTCCACACGCCGGCAGCGCACCGTAAACCAGAACCGGGTTCCTTTTCCATAGGAGCTCTTGAACCCGATATCCCCGCGCATCATCTCCACCAGTCGCTTGGAAATCGTCAGCCCCAGCCCGGCCCCGCCGTACTTGCCCGCGAATTCCGTCTTCCCTTGCGCGAACGGCTGGAAAATCCGCCCGTGATCCTCCTGCGAAATCCCCGGACCCGTATCCACCACCTCCGTCCGGATCACAATCTCATCCTCCAGGCATTCCTCCACTCCCGTGCGGATCAGGATGTGCCCGTGCTCCGTGAACTTCAATGCATTCCCCGCCAGATTCAACAACACCTGCCGCAACCGGCGTGCATCTCCTGACACCTGCAGCGGGATCGTGGCGTCAAACTCCATCAGCATCTCGATCCCTTTGCCTTGTGCCATCGGACCCAGCAACTCCACCACATCTTCATATGGACGGTGGAACTCGAAACGCTGTGCCTCCAACTGCACCCGGCCCGACTCCAGCGCCGAAAAGTCGATCACCTCGTTCATGATGTCCAACAGCGCCGTCGTTGATCGCTCCAGCGTCTGCGTCAGTTCCCGCTGCTCTCCACTCAACCGCGTATCCATCAACAGCCGCGTCATGCCCAGCACACCGTTTAGCGGCGTCCGGATCTCGTGACTCAAATTCGCCAGCAGGTCATGCTTGATGCGCAATGCCTGTCCCGCGTGCTGATGCGCCGCCGCTACCTCCGCCTCCAATTGCGGAATCCGCCGTTCACTGGCCCCCACTCGCAGTGCCTGTCTGCGCAGAATCACAGCCAGCATCGCGCTCATCGTCGATAACAACACCAGCGCGCACGTGGAAATCAGCGTCTCCCGCCAGCCCTGCCGTACATACACCGCAAGAGTAAGTTGTGCTCCAACCGTTAATGCTCCCCCATACAACGGTACGCGAGTATCGCCGTATAGCCCCAACACCAGCACACCGAATCCCGCCAGCAACGGATAGTACAGCGCGTCCACCGAGTGTGCCGCCGACGGAATCGCCAGAAACGCCACCATCGCTGCCAGCCGCGCCGTCAGGCTCCCCGGCAGGCTCGCGAATGCCACATACGCCACTGCATTCGCACTCAAGCCCACCGCCGCGAATCGCAGCCACCACACCCCGAATGGAGCCAGTACCACCAATAACAACGAAGACAGAAACAGTACCCACCGGAAAGCACGGTCCGGCATATCCGAGGAAATCAGGTCCAGGAGGTCGTCCAGGTTCCCGGGTTCCGGTTGACGTGAGGGCCAAAGATCTCTCAGCGGTGGCAACGACAATTTCTGATCTCCGCTTCTCGTACAGGCAATACCCTCCCTGCGGGGTCTGCTTTTTGCCCTGTATTTTGTACCTTAATTCTGGCTGAAAAAGTTGGAAAAGTCCAATCTTCTTTGCTAGTCCTGCGCCGTCCGCATCCCCAATGGCCCCGCCGCCAGCGCCTCCTCCACCCGCCGCTCCGTGTCCGCCTTGCTATCCTCTTCCAGAACAATCACATGAGTACTGGCAGTACTCTCCGGTTTCCACCGCGCCAGAAACCTCCCCGAGGCGTGTCCCGCAAACACAACCACCATCGGAACCCCGCTCGCCGCCGCCACATGCTGCCCCGCTGAGTCATAACCGAGATAGAATTCCGACCGGGAAATCGATGCCGCAAATGGCGCAAATGCGCCCGTCCATGTCGAAACGTTCCCGAATCCCCGCACTGCCCGGTCCACTCGCCCCGATTCTTCGTCCGTTCCCCCCCGATCCACCAAAACACGCCCCGCTTTTGCCGCCAGCATGCGTATCACTTCCCGTTCGAACCGGTCCCCGGCACGCTTTGCCGGATTCTCTCCCACTCCAAGACTGACCGTCGCTTCCGCTCGCCCCGCGTCTCCCAACGGTGCCAGAAACGCCCGTGGCCGCTGGGCTAATCCAAACGTCTCCGCGCACCACTGCCCTGCCAGTGCCGTAATCGTCTCATCTCCATACTCTCCGTAACTCCGGCTTTCGAAGAAGTAATACCGCTCCTCATCGCACACCGGCAACAATCCCAGTTGCGTCAGCCGTGAATCCGGATCAATCACAATCGCCCCCGGCGACTCCAGAGCCGCCGCCAGGGCAGGGAACACCCCCAGCCGCTCTCGCAACAACCCCTCTCTCCGGTACGGGCTCGTCAGATGCCGGATCCGCGCATCTCCCGCGAACATCTCGTAATTCTTCGCCGGACCCACAAACACGATCTCCGCTTCCGGAAACCGCTCCTTCGCCGCGTTCATCGCCACACTGGTCACCGCCACATCGGCCCCCAGTGTCACCCGGCTCAGCACGTACACCGTCTTCGGATCAGCCCCCGCAAACCGCCGCGGCATCCGCACCCGCCGGTATCGCTCCTGCAGATCCGCCGCCTGCAAATCCGGTAGCGCGTAGGCAATCACCTCGCTGAACATCGACGCGTAGCAATCCACCAGGCACGGCTCGAACAGATCTCCCAGCCGTTCCACCACGATCCCGAACAGTGCGTGCGAAGCATGCCGCGCCTGCGCCGCGTCCGCGCTCAGCGCATAGCGCAGCAGCATCTCCAGCAATTCCGAAGAATACGAATTGCCCCGCAGGCACTGGTTCAGTAACTCAATGGCCAGTTCGTCAGGCGAGATATTTTCCAATCAGCAGCTCCAGCTTCTGGCGCGTCGCATCCGGAATCGCCTTCTTGTCCGTGATCAGCGCATGCGACAGCGCCGACTGGCACTTGCAATCCCCGGCCTCCGGGATCTTCCCCACCGCCGCCGCCACCACCTTCGCCGCATTCTCGGCATTCTTAATCAGGTGCGCGATAATCTCGTTCACCGTCACCGCATCGTGATCCGGATGCCAGCAATCGTAGTCGGTTACCATCGCCACCGTCACGTAACACATCTCCGCTTCACGAGCGAGCTTCGCTTCCTGCAGGTTGGTCATCCCGATGATGTCCATCCCCCAACTGCGATACACGTTCGACTCCGCCTTCGTCGAAAACGCCGGCCCTTCCATGCACAGATACGTCCCGCCCCGCTTCGAAGTCACGCCCACTTCCTGGCATGCCTCATGCACGATTCCCGAAAGCTCTCCGCAAACCGGATCCGCGAAGCTGATATGCGCTACACACCCTTCGCCGAAAAACGTCGACACCCGCCCCCGTGTGCGGTCGAAAAACTGGTCCGGCAGCACGAACTCCAGCGGCTTATGTTCTTCCTTCAACGAACCCACCGCGCTCAGCGAAACAATCCGCCGCACGCCCAGCTTTTTGAAGCCGTAAATATTCGCCCGGAAATTCAGCTCCGACGGGCTGATCCGGTGCCCCTTTCCATGCCGCGCCAGAAACGCCACGTTCTTCCCGCTCAGCGTGCCCACCACGTAAGGGTCCGACGGCGCGCCCCATGGCGTATCCACCACCACTTCTTCATGTGCTTCAAAGCCGGGCATATGATACAGCCCGCTGCCGCCAATAATTCCGATATCAGCCTTCAAGTGATCAGTGCTCCTATCCTGAATACCTACTCAATCCATCCCCCGCCCACCACCAGATCGCCATCGTACAACACCGCCGCCTGCCCCGGAGTCACCGCCCGTTGCGGCGTATCGAACACCACCCGGAACCGCGATGCCTCCTCGCACGGATGCACCGTCGCCGCCGCCGCCTCGTGCTTGTTGCGGATCTTCACCGTCACCCGCCGCGGCTCCGTCAGCCGCTCGCAATCAATCCAGTTCGCCCGCCGCGCCGTCAATTCCCCCCGCAGCAGATCCTCATTCCGCCCCACAATCACTTGCTGCGTCGCCGGCTTCGTCGCGATCACATACAGCGGTTCCCCCGCCGCAATCCCCAACCCTCGCCGCTGTCCCACCGTGAAGTGATGCGTCCCCTCGTGCCGCCCCAGAGCCCGCCCCGATGTATCCACAATCTCCCCCACCGTCCGCTCCCGCTCCAATCCATGCTCCTCGAAATACGCATCGATGAACGC
>CALFYN010000832.1 GCA_937952345.1 uncultured Acidobacteriota bacterium | reverse complement strand
AGGACGAGGGGGACGAGGGCGGCGAGGTTGTCGAGGAGGATGTCGGGGGGATCGGCTTCGAGGGTTTCGGGCTGGAAGCCGTAGGTGACGCCGCAGGCTTTGACGCCGGCGTTGCGGGCGGTGCGGATGTCGATGGCGCTGTCGCCGATCATCATGGTGCGGTGGGGCGGGGCGTTGCGCTCTTGCATGAGGCGGTGAATGCCGTAGGGATCGGGCTTCTTCTGTTCGAAACTGTTGCCGCCGTAGACGCGGAAGAAGTATTGGCGGAGGCCGAGTCCGTCGACGATGGCTTCGCTGAAGCGGATGGGCTTGTTGGTGAGGACAGCCATGGGGACGGATTGGGCGTGAAATGCATCGAGGGCTTCGCGGACGCCGGGGTAGAGTGTGGTGTAGTCGAGGAGGTGGTTCCAGTAGTAATCGAGGAAGAATTCGAGGCCTTGGGCGACGTCATCGTCGCTGGCGGTGGGGCCGAGGGCGCGGCGGACGAGGACGGGGGCTCCGTTGCCGACGTAGGTGGCTACGGTTTCGGGGGGAAGGGGCGCCATTCCCATGTTTTCGCGGGTGGCGTTGACGGAGTGGACGAGATCGAGCTGCGAGTCGATGAGGGTGCCGTCTAGATCGAAGATGAGGAGTTCCATTTAATTCTGAATGGTTTTGGGGCGGCGGGGCGCTTTTCCGAGGGTTTCGTTCCAAATTCCCTGGATTTTTTCATAACTTTCGGCGACGCCCTGAGTGAGGTCATGCGGGGCCATGCGGGAGAAGAGGCGGGCGGCTTCGATGACGTAGGGGGCGAGCCGGGAATCGACGACGGAGCGGGGGGGCGGCTTGATGCTGAAAGCCATGAGGACCATGACGATGACGGTGGAGGCGAGAAGGCCCCGGAGGAGGCCGAAGCAGCCGCCGAGGGTGCGGTCGAGCCAGGAGAGGCCGACCCATTTGAAGAGCATGGCGAGGAGTTTGCCGATGAGGGCTCCGGCGATGATGACGAGGGCGGAGACGGTGACGAAGCCGAGGAAATTGGCGACGGCGCGGGAGCTGACATATTCGGCGTAGATGGAGCCGGCGGCTCCGTAGAACCAGATGGCGAGGACGAAGCCGAGGATGGTGGCGGTGATGCCGACGACAGTGCGGGCGAAGCCTTTCATGACGCCGGCGGCGACGGAACCGGCGAGGATGACGCCGAGTAAGATATCGAGCCAGTTCATGCGAGATCTTTGCCGGTGAGGACGCGGTAGGCCTCGTAGTATTTGGCGCGGGTTTTATCGACGATGTCGTCGGGGAGCGCGGGGGCGGGGGGGCGCTTGTCCCAATCGAGGGTTTCGAGGTAATCGCGGACGAATTGCTTGTCGTAGCTTTTCTGGGGGCCGCCGGGGGAATAGGTGTCGGCGGGCCAGAAGCGGGAGGAATCGGGTGTGAGGACCTCATCGGCGAGGACGAGTTCGCCGTTGACGGTGCCGAATTCGAATTTGGTGTCGGCGAGGATGATGCCGCGGGTGCGGGCGTATGCGGCGGCTCGCGAGTAGATGCGGAGGGTGGTGTCGCGGAGGGTTTCGGCCATGGGGCCGGTGATTTTCTGGAATTCGTCGAAGGAGATGTTGAGATCGTGGCCGGACTGGGCTTTGGTGGCCGGGGTGAAGATGGGTTGGGGGAGCTGGTCGCTTTCGCGGAGGCCGGCGGGGAGGGGGATGCCGCAGATGGCTCCGGTGGCTTTGTAGTCTTTCCAGCCGGAGCCGGAGACGTAGCCACGGGCGACGCATTCGGCGTCGAACATTTTGGCGCGGTGGACGAGCATGGAGCGGCCTTCGAGTTGGGCTTGGAAGGGCTTCAACTCGGCGGGGTATTGGGCGGCGTCGGCGGTAATGATGTGGGTCTTGACGTCGCTCGCGAAGAAATCGAACCAGAACATGGAGAGCTGGGTGAGGACGCGGCCCTTGCCGGGGATGGGGGAGCCGAGAATGCAATCGAAGGCGGAGATGCGATCGGTGGCGATGATGAGGAGCTTGTCATCGCCGATGGCGTAGACGTCGCGGACCTTGCCCCGGGCGATGAGGGGGATGCCGGGGAGGTTGCTTTCGAGGAGTATGTTTGCGGTCATGGGATGCGATACGCAGGGCGTAAGTAATAGTGTACTGCCTTAGTGGGTTCGGAGATGGGCGATGGCGAGCTTGCTTTGGGATGCCGGGGCGGTGGCGGAACACGTGTGGGCGATCCAGTTGCCGGCGTCGTCTTTGTAGGCATCCACCAGCCAGCGTTGGCCCTTCCTGAAATCGATGCCGCAGTCGCCGCCTCCGGAGCCGGTGTAGAGGGTGAAGCTGCCGATGGTGGTTTCAGAGAATGCTTCTGTCACTCGAAAGATGATTCTTCTGGGTCCGAGCCAGCGAGCAATGATGTTTACCTGGTGGATCTCATCGACGGATGCCGCCTTCGCGATTCGCTCACGGATGGGTGGCGTGAGCATGCCGCCATACACGTGGAGTATGAACCTGCGGAGGTGTTCCAACGGAGGCTCCTCGCCCTCGCTGGGCATTTTCCCGAAGAGCGTTTTCCAGATTTGTGGGAAATCCTCGTTTTTTGGGTATATGGATTCGACGGTTCCGACGAAGATGGCGGCGCCGGGGCGTTTCTCGGGAATTTTGATGGTGAGAGGGGGTTGATAGGGGCGGCCGTCGGGGCGAAGTGTTGGCAGGCAGTGGCAGGCGTGTACGAGTAGCGGAGCACTGCAGAGTGCCATGGCGAGCTTGCTTATTGCTGCGGGCGGCTTCATGACGGAGATAATAGCTGATTGACGCGAGCGCGTTGGCTGCTTGTGGCAAACTGGTGGAGAAAGGAAATGATGCGGGCGGAAATTCCGACTCCGACAGATCGGCTGGAGGACTTTTGCCGGCGGTGGAAGATCGCGGAATTGCGCGTGTTTGGATCTGCCCTGCGAGAAGACTTCCGGCCCGAGAGTGATTTGGACTTGTTGGTTCGGTTCACCAGCGAGGCGGACTGGAGCCTGCTGGATCACGTGTCGATGGAGGAGGAACTCTCCGGCATCGTTGGGCGCAAGGTGGATCTTGTGTCACAACGCGCGATCGAGCGGAGCACCAATTGGATTCGCCGCAGGGCCATCCTGGAGAGCGCGGATCCGTACTTTGGTTCGCGATGACGCTCACCTTACGGGTGTGAAAACGCGGTGGGGCTAAATACGGGCGTTTCGCTCAAGGCCATGCGTCGCCAGGAGTGGCGACGCGGCAGGCGTGAGCGCCCACGCCACAGTGGAGTCGCGGGGGCTTAGCGGAAGGTCCACCAGAGGATGAGGGTGCAGAGGAAAAGGACAGCGGCCCAGATGCGGTAGGCGGTGTCTTCCTTGGTTTGCGCGAGGGCGAAGACGTGGCCTTCGATTTTGTCTTCCGGCGGCGGGGCGGTGGCGTGGCTGACGAGGATCATGGTGGCGGCGGCGAAACACCAGACGAGGATGGAGCGGTGGAGGAACGATGTCAGGTAGGGGTGCGAGACGATGGACCAGTTGAGGGTTTGATCGAGGAAGAGGAAGAGGCCGAGCGCGAAGCCGGCGATGCCGCCGGTGATGGCTCCGGTGGTGTTGCCGCGCTTCCAGAGGAGGCCGACGAAGATGACGGCTCCGAGGGGGACGCCGAGGTAGGCGGAGAGCATTTGCAGGTAATGCCAGATGGTGACGGAGAGGCCGACGAGGGGTGCGGCAAGGACTCCGAGGATGGCCATGACGATGGTGACGCGGCGGCCGATGGCGACTTGCGCGGCGTCGGTGAGATGGGGGTTCCAGCGGAGGAAGAAGTCGCGGACGACGAGGGTGGCGCTGGAATTGTAGCAGGCGCTCATGGAGGACATGAGGATGGCGATGAGGCCGGCGAGTACGAGTCCGCGGAGGCCGATGGGGAGCATGTTGCTGACGAGGGTGGGATAGGCCATGTCGGGTTTGGGGAGGTTGGGGTAGAGGGCTCGGGCGATGAGGCCGGGGAGGACGAGGATGAAGGGGATGAGGAGTTTGAGGAAGCCGGCGAAGATGGCGCCTTTCTGGCCCTGGTCGATGGAGCGGGCGCCGAGGACGCGCTGGACGTTGGTCTGATCCATGCACCAATAGAACATGCCTCCGAATAAATTGCCGATGAGGAAGCCGGTGATGGGGAGGTCGGAATCGAGGGGTTTGGCCATGTGGAGGAGGTTGGCGTCGATGCGGGAGGTGAGGCCGCTCCAGCCGCCGACGGCGGTGAGTCCGGCGATGGTGAGGATGATGCTGCTGATGATGAGCCAGGTGCCCTGGACCATGTCGGCGTAGACGACGGCGCGGAGGCCGCCTTTCATGGTGTAGATGGCGGTGAAGATGGAGAGGGCGATCATGACGGCGAATTGATTCCAGCCGAATAAGAGGACGAAGAGGAGGGAGCCGGCCCAGAGGTCGATGGCATTTTTGGTGAGGACGTTCATGACGAGGAGGTTGCCGGAGAGGAAGGCTCGGAGGCCCCAGCCGAAGCGGCGTTCGAGGAATTCAGGGATGGTGAAGATGCGGTTGCGGAGGTAGAGCGGAGCGAAGAGGGAGGCGAGAATGATGAGGCACCAGGCGGCCATCCATTCGTAGCCGCCGGTGACGAGGCCGACGCGGTAGCCGTCGCCGGCGAGTCCGACGACGTGTTCGGCGGAGATGTTGGAGGCGAGGAGGGACATGCCGATGAAGGGCCAGCGGAGGTCGCGGCCGGCGAGGAAATATTCGGCGCCGGTTTGCTGGGTGCGGGCGGCGCAGAGGACAGCCCAGACGACGAGGGCGAGGCTGAGGAGGATGATGAGGGAATCGAGGGGGCCGAGCATTGGTGGGTTCGTTCAATTCTATCAGCGGAGGATGCGGAAACTTGTGGATGAGGGGGCGGGGAGTTTGGTAGGATGAGGAGGTTCACCGTGCTGGAGTGGCGGAACTGGCAGACGCACGGGACTCAAAATCCCGCGCCATTCACTTGGCATGTGGGTTCGACCCCCACCTCCAGCACCACACGACAAAACGATCCAGTCTGAGCACGACCCGGAAATCAAGACTTTGTCGATGTGCGATGCTCGCGGACTACAAGGTCTGCCCCGATGATTTCGAGGAACTCTCGGGCGGTGACTCGGTGTGTGGCATTCCACTGGGCAGGAAAATGCTTAGTGTTTCCGGTAACCAAGTAGTGCGCTCCAGCGGCCTCTGCGCATGCAAGGAAGCAATCGTCCTTCGCGTCGGCAAGAACCCTAAGCTGGGGTAGGTCTGTCAACAACAAGCCTGTGTCGCGTATCAATTGCAGATCAGGTCGGGTGCAAATTTGAACTAGGGCCGCTTTAGCACGTTGTCGTACTCCGCCAGGATGGGAGGTGAGATG
>CALFYN010000831.1 GCA_937952345.1 uncultured Acidobacteriota bacterium | reverse complement strand
TCCGCACGTTCTCCACCGTCGCGTCAAAGAAGCGCTGCGAAAGATTGTCCTTGTGCGGCCCGTACCAAACCGTAGGGTGAAACGATCCCGCGATATCGACACAACAGCGAGCCCCCACGGCTTCCGCCAGCGCCAATCGCATGGTGACGTATTCCAGGTTCTCCTTCCGCTTCACCGCGTCCGGATCCAGCATGTTCCGCCATGCTCCCACCTCGGCAATCATCACGTTCTCGGCGGCAAACGCGGCCGCGATCGCCTTCGTACGCACCGTATCCTTTACGTCGGCATTCGGGCAATAGGCCGCCGCGTAGCCCAACCGCCGGTGCTCCCGCGCCAGTTCCTGCGGGTCATCGGATTTCAAAAATATCGGGCCGCCCAACCGTACCGGACGCTGCGCTCCGGCGAAACAGGCCGCGCCCGTCAACAGCAGGCCACGTCGCGTCATGATTGAGCGTATAATACCACCCATGATGCGCACCGCCGTTTGCGTGGCGATCACTCTGGGTAGTGCGGGACTTGGGCTGTGCTTCCAGGAACCTGAAGGCTTGTTCGAAAAGTTTCATGCGCACATGAAAGCGGAGCGTGCCATGCTCCCCCGCTTTGTGTGTACGCAAACCGTGGAGCGGTTCAGCCGCAATTCCGCCGAGCATCCCTGGAAACCTGTCGATGTCATGCAACTCGATGTCGCCGTGGTGGGTGATCAGGAGTTGTACGGCAAGGCAGGTTCCGGCGAATTCTTCCGGCGCCCGCTGTCGGAGGCCGTTGGCAGTGGCGTTGTCAGCACCGGGAAGTTTGCCTTGATGGCCCGGCAGATCTTCGATACCACCGCAGCCAAGTACCGATACAAGGGGCTCGGCGAGCGGGATGGCGCCAAAGCCCACGAATACGACTTCGACATCACACAAGATGTCAGCAACTACCGTCTGCGCTCCGGAACTCTGGAACTCCCGGTCGCTTATCAGGGCACGTTCTGGATCAAGGAAGACAGCCTCGATCTGCTGCGTCTGGAGTTGCAGGCCTACGATATCCCCCAGAAGCTAGGCTTCGCCGAAGCCGTCACCACGCTCTCCTACGCCAGAGTCTCCACCGGAGACGCCGAGTTGCTACTCCCGGTTTCCGGCAGCGTCATGCTGGTCACCCTGCAAGGCGTCGAGAGCATGAATCGCATGCGCATTCAATCCTGCCGCAGTTACCGTACGCAGTCGGAAGTCCGCTTCGCCGGCTCGGAAGAGCCTGCCGCACAGGAACCGGAATTCACGGTGCCGGCCGGATCCATTCTTGAGGTTGCACTCGACGACAATCTCCCACTCGACAAGTTATCACCCGGCCTTCCGCTGCAGATGAAACTCGCCAAGGAACTGCGCGATGGAACAGCCCTGCTGCTTCCGGCAGGCACAACGTTGTTCGGCAGCATCGCCAGTATGGACACGCGCGAGGCGCCCTTCCCCATCGTGGAACTCGCGATGGAGCTACACGGTCTCGAACGCGAGGGCAAACGCATCCCGCTGCGCCTCACCATGACCGACGCCGGCCCCGCCGCCGGTTTGATCCGCGAACAGAAGCGCATGGACCCGGTCTTCGATAAGCGCCGCTCCGCGCGCATGGATATCCTCGTGCGCAAAGTGGAGGAGGGGCAAGGCTACATCCATTGGGACGCCCGCAAGGGACCGATCCCCCGCGGCCTCAAAATGAAATGGCGCGTCGAGCCCGACGCGCGCCGCGCCGCTATTTCTTCTCAGTAATTCGCCGGAACACGCGCAGCAGGTTCCCACCCAGGAACTTCTTGATCCGTGCCTCCGACCATCCGCGCTGCAGCATCGCCTCCGTCAGCAGCGGCATATCGCGAATGTCCCGAATGCCATTGGGCGGCGTAGGGCCGCCATCCCAATCGGACCCCAGCGATACGTGATCTTCTCCCGCTACGCGAATGGCGCGATCCACCACTTCCAGCCATTCATAGGGCGAGTACTTGATATCGGCCGGAATGCCGACGCCCACCATCGGAAACGAAGGCGCCACCTTGCGGTCGATCTCCTCCAACGTCATCGGCGCGGCTTTGTGGATGTCCGTCGTGTCCCAGAACGGCTTGCCCGCATTCGCCGTGCGCCAGTCGAATGCCTTCCGGTTGTGAAATTCATTGCCGATATGAAAGCCGATCACGCC
>CALFYN010000830.1 GCA_937952345.1 uncultured Acidobacteriota bacterium | reverse complement strand
GCTTTTTCGATATCGGCACAGCCAAAGTCACACCCGAAGAACGGAGCGCGGTACCCCATCACCTCATCGACATCGCCAACCCTGATGAATTGGTCACCGCCGGCGGTTATGCCCGCGCCGCGCGCCAGGTGTTGCGCGAAATCGCCGGCCGCGGCCAGGTGCCCGTCATCGTCGGCGGCACCGGCTTCTATCTCAAAGCACTCCTCGACGGATTGTTCGAAGGCCCGCAGCGCGATGAGAACCTCCGCGGCCGCCTGCAGGCGCGACAGCAGCAACGGCCCGGTTCGCTGCACCGCATCCTGCGCCGATTCGACCGCGAAGCGGCCCATCGCATACACCCCAACGACATCAACAAGACCATCCGCGCCCTGGAAATCTGCCTGCTCGCCAGCCGCCCCATCACGCAGCTCTTCGAGCAGGGCACGGAAAAACTGGAAGGCTTCCACCCCATCCTGATCGGACTCGATCCGCCGCGCGAACAGCTCTACGATGTTCTCAACCAACGCGCCGCCGCCATGTTCGAACACGGACTCATCGACGAAATCCGCGCCATCCTCGCCCGCGGCTATCTGCCCACCGCCAAACCGTTCGAATCCCTAGGATACAAACAGGCCCTCGCCTGTCTGCAGGGAAAATGCACTGTCGCCGAAGCCATCGAGGACACGCAAAAACAAACCCGCCATTATGCCAAAAGGCAATGGACGTGGTTCAAAAGGGACAATCGCGTGTCCTGGATTCCCGGATTCGGACACTCCCCGCAAACACAAGAAAATACTTTGTTAACACTTCTGAAGCACGACCCGCCTCTCAAAAAATTTTTCTTTTGATCCGCGGAACAATTCTTTTTCGCCTACGTATATAGAGAGTGAACGCGCATGGCAAACAGCGACCCCGGACGTACCGGTTCTCAAATAAAAGGTTTGCTTCAGAGCGCGGCATAGCAACGGACAAGTTGCACTAACATCCAACCGGAAATTCGACAGGCTACAAGAGGAGAAGACTACCATGAGGAAATTTGCGTTCAGTTTTGCTTTGATGGCGATGGCGGTGGCGAGCGCCGCCGATACCTACCGGATTACCTTGTTCCAACCCTCCGTCGTGGCGGGCACTGAGCTCAAGCCCGGCGATTACAAAGTCACGGTCACCGACAACAAGGCCGTCATTGCCACCGGCAAGAAGAGCGTGGAAACCAACGTGAAGGTGGAAACCGGCGATTCCAAGTTCAGTTCCACCACCGTTCGCTATCTGACTTCCGACGGCAAGTACAAGGTGCAGGAAATCCGCCTCGGCAACACGAACAAGAAGCTCGTGTTCCCGAACGCCGATCAAGCCGGCCTCTAACATATTTCTGAGCCCAATGGCCGGGAATCGTCCTTCTCTGACGCTACACTGGTAGAGATGAGGCGGCTCCCGGCCTTTTTATTGCTGTTCCTGTGCCTTTCCCGCGCGGTCTCCGCGCAGACGTACCTCGTCCTCCCCTTTTTTAACCACACCGCCGACACCAATCTCGATTGGATCGGGGAAAGCCTCGCCGAGAATGTCCGCGATACGCTGGCCGCCGAAGGCCTCCTCACCATTTCCCGCGAAGACCGTTCCGAAGCCTACCGCCGCCTCGCCGTTCGACCCTACACACTTCTCACAAAAGCCACTGTCATGAAGCTGGGCGAGGTTCTCGACGCCAGCCGCATCGTCTACGGCCGCTTCGAGCTGAAACCGGGTGGCGCAAATACCGGCTCGCGTGGCAATCTCCACATCGCCGTCCAGATTCTCGACCTCGGCGAGCTCCGCGCCGGCCCCGAGTACGAAGCCCTCGGGGCGTTGGAGGATCTCGCCGTCCTCCAAACGCACATCGCCTGGCAGACACTACAATTCGTCACCCCATCTTCCGTCCCCCCCGAAGACGAGTTCCGCCGCCAGCGCCCCCCCATCCGCGTCGACGCCATGGAAAACTACATCCGCGGCCTCCTTTCCAGCAACGAT
>CALFYN010000829.1 GCA_937952345.1 uncultured Acidobacteriota bacterium | reverse complement strand
GCACCTGCTTGTGCCGCGTCAAATGCTCCTGCACGAAGACGAAGTGCGTCAGATCGCCACCCGTGCTCGCAATGGGAGTCACCGTCTGATGCACCACGTACAGCTTCCCATCCTTGGCTTTCTGCAACACCTCGCCCTGCCACACCTGGCCGCCGCTGCCGCATTCCGTGATGATGTCCTCGTACGGCACGCTGTTGTCCGCCGAGTTGAGGAACGCCGGTTTCCTTCCGATCACTTCCTTGAGCGAGTACCCGCTGAGACGCTGGAACGCATCGTTGGCCCAGTCGATCTTGCCCTCCGCATCGGAAATGAACACCGCATTCAATGTCGATTGCAGGGCCACGTGCTGGCGCTTCATCTGCTCGTACATCTGGGTCTGCCGCGTGATGTCCATATTGGTCATCAGCGCCCCGTTCTCACCTTCAATGGGAAAGGGTGTGATCTGGCATTTGAACCAGCGCTGCTGCGAGGGCGAGTGGCAAGGGTAATCGATGGAGAAGCTCTGCCTGTTTCCAGCCAGGATCTTCTGCAGTGCAATCGCCATGCTCTGCCCGGACTCTTTGGCCTCTCCGGATGACTCGGCAAAGAGCCGCACCAGATTCTTGCCCACCAGCAGAGACTCGCCGAAAACGGGATAGCTCTCCGAAAAGCCACGCCATTGTTCGTTGACGGCACGGATGGTACCGTCCGGCCCGATCAGCGCAATCTGCGCCGGTATCCCGTTGATGATGGCCGTCTGCTGCGCCGCCATAGCCCGCAAGCGCGCTTCGCCCGCCTGATAGCGCTGGTTTGCCTTCACCAGACCCGTAGTGTCGTGGAACAGAACCACGGCGCCCGTGCATTCGCCGCCGTCGTGCGCATGATAAGGATTCGTGACGACGTTGAAGTGCTTCTTGCCGAGCATCAGCTTCCACTCCGAGGCGCGCCCCGACGACATTACCTTGCGCACTTGCGATTCCAACTTCAGCGCCAGGTCATGATCCATGGAAAGCACCAGCGGCCGCCCCGGTCCCGAAGTCAGATTCAGCTCCTTCTGCGCCGCCAGATTCGCATGGCGCACATGGCAGGCCGCGTCCACCACCAGCATGGGGGAGTGCAGGCTGTCCTGTACGTTGCTCAGATCCTCCACCGCCCCGGCCAGTTGCAGCGATTTCTGCTCCAGTTCTTCGTTCACCGTCACCAGTTCCTCATTGGTGGAGTGAAGCTCCTCGTTCGCCGCCTGAAACTCCTCGTTGGTCGCCTGCAGCTCTTCATTGTTGGATTGCAACTCTTCGTTCAGCGTCTGCAGTTCCTCGTTGGAAGTCTCCAGTTCCTCAATGGCGGAGTGCAGATTCTCGCGCGTGATGAGCAGGTCGCGTTCCAGTTGGCTTTCCCGGTCCTGGCCCGCTTCCTGCGCCTCGGGCGCGGCAGCCGCGAACTGCGGCACTTCGAGAAACGCCACCACATATGTTTGTTCCTGCGGTGGCGACAACGGCGCCGGAGCGACCACCGTCTGGATGACCGTGGTACGGTTCTGCACCGCAACGGGCCGGGGAAAGCTGCGGCTCAGTTTCCCGCTGCGCCGGCAGTGGTAGAGTTGCGCACGCAACGCCGCCTGCAGGGTCTTCGGCGCAAGCGTCAGCAATGTCATGTCGACACCGCCGGACTTCAGCGTCAGATAGCGCCCCACATCACCGTGGGTTTCCAATATGCGCATGCCGGAATCGATCAGTACGGAAGCCGGCGCGAACTGGTTCAGCAGCACGGCTTGCAGTTGCTCCCCACGGGCAGCCGTGCCGCTATGCGGTTGCCGTAGCCGATCCACCCTCTTGACCGGCGACGGCGGAAACGCCGCCTTCACGGCCGCCGGCTGCGGTTTCGCCCGGAAGATCTTCGCCCGCGGTTCCAGCGGCTCGTAAACATCCTCGGGCGCGGCTTCCGGTTTTCCCAGAAACAACATACCGCCGGGCCGCAAGGCGTAATGGAACTTGCGCAGCAACTCCATTTGCACGGCCGGGCGCAGGTAGATCAGAAAGTTGCGGCAACTGATCAGATCCAGGTTCACGAACAGCGGATCGCGCAACGCGTCGTGGCGCGCAAACACCACCAGGTCGCGGATGAACTTCACCACCTTGAAGGCGCGCCCCTCCGTGAGAAAGTACTGCTCTTTGAAAGCGGCATCGATGCTTTTGACCTTGGTATCGGAGTACACCGCGCGGCGAGCGGTTTCCACAGCCTCTCCATCGATGTCAGTGGCGAAAATCTGGATGCGCCGCTGCGGCGCGATGTCGTGGCAGAGCATCGCCAGCGAATAGGCTTCTTCGCCGGTGGCGCACCCCGGC
This sequence comes from uncultured Acidobacteriota bacterium, assembly GCA_937952345.1. Taxonomy (GTDB): domain Bacteria; phylum Acidobacteriota; class Terriglobia; order Bryobacterales; family Bryobacteraceae; genus CADEFT01. Next base: position 17,172 of record CALFYN010000829.1, on the reverse strand, counting down.
ACCCATATCCGTATGTTGTCGCTCGTGGACCGCGCCAGATGCCCCGCCACATGATGTCGCAGGCGGTCGAAGGCCGCCGCATCACGGAAGAAGCCCGTCACTGAGATGAGGCAGCTTTGCGAAAGCCGCCGCACCTCGTTGGCGTCTTCCTGCAGAATCTCGATGTAGCGCTCCGTCTCCTCGATTCCCAACGCGCGCATCCGCCGGTGAATGCGCCGCGCCAGCGTTCCCCGCTTGTATCCCCGGAAATCCACCCCCGCCACGCGCCGGATTTCCTGCAGAACGCCTTCCACCATCGTCTGGCGGTCGAACATGCGCCACCGCGGCTGCGTTCCATGCAATACCTCTTCGATACGCCGCCACAGCCGCTCGGCCGCATCGGAAACCGCCGTGCACCCGGTGTCCAGAGCCGCCGCCGGCATGCCTTCGTAACGCGCCGTTGACGGCTCCTGTACGAACACCAAACCGCCCGCGCTCTTGATCGCATTGACCCCGCCCGAACCATCCGAGCCGGTGCCCGACAGGATCACTCCGATCGCACGCCCACCGTATGCTCTGGCGATGGATTCAAAAAGACGGTCCACCGAGGGCTTGGGGAACCTGCCGTCGGGTTCGCGCAGCCGCAGCTTGCCCTCTTCCACCTCAACGTCCCAGGCCGGAGGCGTAACGTAAACAGCGTCCGCCTCAAGGGCCATGCCATCCTTGATCTCGATGACATCCAGCGATGCTTCGCGGGCCAGCAATTCCGACAGCATGCTGGGGTGATGCGGTGCGAGGTGTTGGGCGACGACGAACGCGAACCGCCCCGTGTGCGGAACTTGTTGGAGGAATGCGCTCAATGCCTCCAGACCGCCCGCGGACGATCCCAATCCGCAAACGTACAAAGCTGGCGCAGACTGCTCAAATAACGTGGACAATGAGGAGACCTTGCTTACCCAGCGCTGCGGGCTGGTACCGGGGCGGAAGGCAACGTTCTTAACCGGCCAATCTTAGAGGATTACCCTAAGATATCTCGTAAATGAACCCAATGCAAGAGATCATTCATAGGACTACCCCCCTATCAGTCCTAATTTGGCCTTATTTCCCCTCATTTCTCCGCCGGCGCCCGGGCCAGGCACGAACCGCGTGCCGGAGACTATACTGATCTCTTGCGCTACACCATGTCTCGTCTCATCATCCCCTTCGTCCTTGCGGCCGCCCTCTGCGCGCAGGAGCCATCCGCGCCCGGACGCCAATCCTACCAGACGCGCTGTTCGGTTTGCCATGGCTCGGATGGCAACGGAGGCGAGCACGGTCCGTCCATCCTCTCGAAAATCCAACGCACGCCCGACAACAAGGAACTCGCCGGAGTCGTGAAGGCCGGCATCCCATTGCGTGGCATGCCCGCGTTCAACCTCCCCGAAGAAGAAATGTCGCAGTTGGTGGCCTACCTGCGCACTTTCACCTCGGGCCGCAGGCGGCGCGCGCCGCTTCCCGAGCGTATGAAACTGACCCTGACGGATGGCTCTGCAATCGAGGGATTGGCGATCGGCCGGAATGGCACGGCCGTACAACTGCGCACGGACGACCAGAAGGTCCACCTGCTGCGCAAGTCCGGGGAGCGGTATCGCAAGGTCACTTCGCAGTCGGACTGGCCTAGCATGCACGGCCATTTCAGCGGCAATCGCCACACATCCATGAAGCAGATCACCCCGGCCAACGTCGCACGGCTCGCCCCCAAGTGGGTGTTTCCGGTGCCCGAGTCCGGACGCCTCCAGGGCACGCCGCAAGTGGTGGACGGAATCCTCTACATGCCGCACACCAATACGGTAATTGCCCTCGATGCAGGGAATGGCGCAAAGATTTGGACATATACCCGGCCCATTACCCAGGGGCTGACGGGAAACGCGCGTTCCATCGGGAATAACCGCAGCGTGACCATCGCCGGCGACCGCCTCTTCTTCCAGACCGACCACGCCCATCTCGTTGCCCTCAACCGATTCACCGGCCAGATTCTCTGGGAAACCGAAATGGCCGACTACCGCAAGAACTACAACGCCACGGGCTCACTGCTTGCTATTGAGAATCTGGTGGTGGCGGGCACCGCCGGCGGCGAAGAGGGCGTGCGCGGCTTTGTGGCCGCCTATGATCAGCAGACCGGGAAGGAAGTGTGGCGCTTCTGGACCATTCCCGCCCCTGGAGAGAAAGGCTCGGAGACGTGGGATGGCCCGGACATCGAGCATGGCGGCGGGCCCGGCTGGCTCACCGGATCGTACGATCCCTCGTTGCGCACCGTCTATTGGACAACCGGCAACGCAGGCCCGGACTTCAACGGCGATAACCGCAAGGGCGACAACCTCTACACCTGCTCCATCATTGCGCTCGACCTCGACACCGGCAAGTTGAAGTGGCACTTCCAGGCCACGCCGCATGATGAGTGGGATTGGGACGCGGTGCAACCGGTGGTGCTTGTCGACGCCGACTGGCTCGGGCAACCGCGCAAACTGCTGGTGCAGGCCAACCGCAACGGATTCCTCTATGTGCTCGATCGCACCAACGGCCAGATGCTCTCCGCCACACCCCTGGTGAAGAAGCTCACCTGGGCCAAGGGCATCGCTCCCGATGGACGCCCGATGATGAACCCGAATCAGGTACCCACGACGGAAGGCCAGCTCATCTGCCCGGCCGTGGAAGGAGCGGCCAACTTCTTCTCCACATCCTACAGCCCGCAAACCAAGCTGTTCTACGTCAACACGCTCGAGAAGTGCGCCATCTACACGAAGCGGCCTTCGGGGCCGTGGACCGCTGGCCGCGCCTATGTCGCGGGAGGCGGCCGCCGCGTGCCCGACGAGAAGCCGCAAAAAATCCTCCGCGCCTTCGATCTCACCACCGGCCGCGTCGTGTGGGAGTTGCCACAGGATGGCGACGCCGATAGCTGGAGCGGCACACTCACCACCGCCGGCGGCGTGGTCTTCTTCGGCGATGACGGCGATGCCCTTTCCGCGTCCGACGCTGCCACCGGCAAGCTGCTGTGGAGCTTCCCCTTCACTGAGACGCTGCACACTTCACCCATGACCTATATGTTCGATAACCAGCAATACGTAGCCATCGCCGTGGGCAGCCAGGTCTACGCGTTCGCACTGATGAACTGAAGACGCCGATGAGGCTCACAGGGCTGCTGGTGCGGGATGGGAAACTAATCCCCGCGGGCGTCTACCTGCTCGGCGCCATTGGCTTGCTGGCGATCCTGGGAGGCGTGCGGCCCTTGCTGGATGCGCTTCCCGTTTTATTGACCGGAGAGCGCCGGCTCGCCAAGGTTGTGGATGTGCGCGATCCCGAGCCACCGCTTCCCAACCGCTATGTAGTGGAACTGGAGTTTCAGGAGAAGGCCACCCTGCGCATGCGGCGTGTCACGGTGATCCGTAGAGATTATCGCGGAACCTCGCGAATGCGTGAGGATCAGCTCCTCCACATCATCTACGACAGGAACAATCCGGAGCGGTTCGAATTGTTGACGGTAAGTTCGGCATGGCAGGGCGGCGCGTTCGGAATCCTGATCGGTGTGGGGTTGCTGGTGCTTGTTTGGAGGGCCCCCAAAACGGGCGCGATCAGTCCTCGGGGACAATGACGGGTTCGTGGTGAACCGGGAACTTCACACTCCGGGCAATAAAACAAAACTGGTGCGCTTTGTCGTGGACCGCCATGGCGTCCATGATGCGGGTGAAGTCCGTTATGGTCATCCGCGGACGCAAAGTGACCTCCACAAATTCACCGGATCCGTCGGCGTTCTCGCGCATCGTACCCGTGGCCTCGTCCGTATAGCTGGTGACCACGATACCCGCCTCCGCGCACAGATGCAGCACCCACAACATGTGGCAGGAACTCAGCGTGGAAACGAGTAGCTCTTCGGGATTGAAGCGCGACGCATCACCGCGAAAGGCCGGGTCGGAGGAGCCCGCAAGAGTCTTGCCGTCCCCGCGGATCTCGTGGTTGCGGCTGTAGGCGCGGTAATCCTTCGTGCCCGTACCCTGATTGCCCGTCCATTCCACGGTGATCGCGTAGTGGTGATCTCTGGGCATCAGGCAACCAGCCCGGGGATGACCTTGCCCGCGATGTCCGTGAGGCGGTAATCGCGGCCGCCATGACGGAAAGTGAGCCGCGTGTGCTCGAAGCCCAACAGGTGCAGCAGTGTGGCGTGGAAGTCGTGCAGGTGCACCTCATCCTTGGCGACCGTAATCCCGTAGTCGTCGCTCTCCCCATAGGAGGTGCCGGGTTTCGTCCCCGCACCCGCAATCCATGAGGAGAAGGCGTAGCAGTGATGCTCGCGGCCTTTGTTCTTCTCATCGCCGCGATACGGCGTGCGCCCAAACTCAGTCGTGAACACCACCAGCGTCTCATCCAGCATGCCGCGGGCCTTGAGATCCTTGAGCAGCGCGGCCACGGGCTGATCGACGTTCTTCGCCAGAGGCCCATGGGTGTCGATGTCGCCGTGCGCATCCCAATTGCGCGACGCGCCGGTGTCGATCAACTCGATGAACCGCACTCCTCGCTCAGCCATGCGCCGGGCCACCAGACACTGCCACGCGAAACCCTTCGTCGATCCACGCTCCAGGCCGTACATGTTGAGGATGCTATCCGGCTCGCGCGAGAGATCGAACAGATCCGGCGCTTCCATCTGCATCCCGTACGCGGTCTCGAAGGACTTGATCCGCGCGGCGAGCACGGGGTCATCCGAGCGCGGCCCCTGATGGCGTTTATTGAAAAAGTCCAACAGGCCAAGCTCCAGTTGCTGCAGTTCGGGTGAGGCAGCGCGGCGATGCATGTTCGGGATCGGCTCCGAACCGGGCACGATACGCGTGCCCTGATGGCAGCCGGGCAGGAAGTCGCTGGACCAGTTCTGGCCTCCTGCGTACGGCAACTCGGGCGCCAGCACAACGAAGCTCGGCAGATTCTGATTCTCGGTCCCAAGCCCGTAGCTGACCCATGCGCCGAAACTGGGGCGGGCGAAGGTGATCGAGCCCGTGTGGATGCCCAAAGTCGCTTCGAAGTGATCGTTATGATCGTTGCGCATCGAACGGATGAGGCACAGGTCGTCGGCGCAGGAAGCGATATGGGGAAACAGATCGCTGATCATGAGGCCGGACTGCCCTCGCGCCTGGAACTCCCACTTCGGCGCGTAGAGATGCCCTTTGGCGTTGCGCACACCTGTGACGGTCTTGCCATGATCGGCGATCAGCTTGGGCTTGTAGTCGAAGGAATCGACGTGAGACGCCCCGCCCGTGAGATAGAGGAAGATGACGCGCTTGGCTTTCGACGGGAAGTGCGGTGCGCGCGGCGCCAGCGGATTGGCCGATGAAGTGGCCGCCGAAAGATCGGAAAGCACGGCGGGCAGCAGCGACGATGCGCCGAACAGGGACCGGATGGCGGTGCGTCGATTCATGGGGGTTCCTCTATTCTATGCCGTGCGGACGCCAGTCGCGCAGTTGGGCGCTCCAGGGGGCATAGCCTCGCGACGCGGAGTAGTTGTCCTCCTCCAGCGTGAGAATGACATCCAGGCGCGTGCCGGCTTGCAGCTCATCGATACACTCCGCGGCGTGCCATGCTTTCACTTGCAGGAACCGGCCATTGTGCCGCAGCCTTAGCCGCAGATGCTTCTCCGCGAAAACCGAAGGAGGTCCCGCAACCTCGGCGTTGTAGACAGCGAACTGCGGGGCCGGATTCCCTGCCCCGAACGGCGCCAGCGAAAGCACTTCGGCAACGCTCGTATCGTTCAACTCGTCCAGCACAACCGCGGCATCCACTTCGATGTGCGGGCGGAAGTCTTCCGGCGTCAGGCGCTCAAGAGCGTATTGATTGAAGCGCGTGCGGAACTCATCCAGACGCGCGGCGTCCATCGTGAGGCCCGCGGCCATCCGGTGCCCACCGAAACGGCTGAAGACGTCGCGCATGGATTCCAGCGCATCCAGCAGATGAAACGGCGCGATGCTGCGGCCCGACCCCGAAGCTTCGCCGTCCTCCTCGCTCAGCACGAGCACCGGGCGGCAGAAGCGCTCCACGAGGCGGCTCGCGACGATGCCAAGCACGCCCCGATGCCAGTTCTTTCCGCAGAAAACCAGCGCGGCCATTTCATCGGTGACCGGCGTGGTGACGCACTCCTCCAGGACCGCGGCAACAATCTCGGCCTCGGTCTGCTGGCGTTCCGCGTTGAGGTCGTGAAGCTTGGAGGCGATCTCATGAGCCTTCGCTTCGTCGGTGGTGGTGAATAGCGTGATGACCTCTTCGGCGTGGGCCATGCGCCCGGCAGCGTTGATGCGCGGTGCGATACGGAAAGCAACCTGTCCCGCCGAAGGAGCCGCGCCGTCCTCAAAGCCGCTCACCTTCAGCAGCGCCCGCAGGCCGGTATTGCGAACCGATTTCAAACCACTCAGCCCGTGTTTCACAATAATGCGGTTTTCCGCTTGTAGCGGCACCACATCGGCTACGGTGGCGAGGGCCACGATCTTGAGAAAGCTCTCTTCGTAACGGCGGATCTTGTCCTCAGGCCAGGCCAGCTTCCGCATCAACGCCTGCACCAGCTTGAAAGTCACTCCCGCGCCGCAGAGATTCTTGTCCGGATAAGGGCAATCGGCCCGGTTCGGATTGAGCACGGCCAACGCGGGCGGCAGCGCTTCCTCGGGCAGGTGATGATCGGTGATGATGACATCCAGCCCGAGCGTGCGCGCATGTTCCACAACCGCCGCCGCGCGGATCCCCGTATCCACGCTGATCACCAGCGTCACCCCTTCGGCGACGGCTTTGTCGATCACATCGGAGCGCATGCCGTAGCCATCCTTGAGACGGTGCGGAATGTGAAAGCGCGCCTTGGCTCCCGCCAGTTCGATGGCTTTTCCCAACACCACAATCGAGCACGTGCCATCCACGTCGTAGTCGCCGTAAAGCAGGATGGATTCCTTGCGTTCGATGGCCTGTTTGAGGCGCTCGGCGGCGATCTCCATGCCCGCCAACTGGAAGGGGTCATGCAAATCGCCGATATCGGGGCGAAGGAAGCGCCGGGCATCGTCAGGCTGCGAGTACCCGCGTTGCAGAAGCACACGCGCCGCCGGTGCGGCAATGCCGAGTGCACCCGCCAGTGCACGGACTTGTTCTGGATCGTGATGCGGGACCAGCCAGCGGGCGGGCTTCCGCCCCAATCGGCTAGTTGCGGGAGAAATACCCACCCATTTCCTCGTCGTCCTCGTCGGGAATATCGTCGACGGGTCCGGCCATGTCGATTTGGTCGAGGAGGTCAAGCAGTTCCTCGTACCATTCGGTGCGCATGTCGAAGACGTAGATGCGGTTCTGATGCTCGAACAACAGCTCCACCGCGCAAGTGAATCCGTCAAAGGGACGGAGTTCTTTCAAACGCCGCTCCATGGCGCGCAACTCCTCGCGCGGCAGATCGCATTCGGCGATGCGCTCAATGGCGTCGTCCACCATTTCGCGCTGGAAGTTGCGGTAGTTGTACACCATCAACTTCACGCCGGCGCGGACAGCGCATTCAACGAACGCGCGATAGTCGGTTTCTTTATCGACGTCCCAAAAAACAAGCTTCTGCTCGTGGAGTTCGTTGACGAATCCCTGAAAAAGGGCGAGGCCTTTGGCTTGCAAATAATCGGGAATTTCGCGTTTAAGGGTATCGAGGTTTGGCTTCATTTAACGCCTGGCTACTACAAGGATGTCATGCTGGTTGGCCAGCTCGCGGGCGGCCGGCGTGACGATGGTCTTGGGGCCGATGAAGATTTTCTTCGAATGCCTCATGGCGTCGCGGACATCGTTTTCACAGACGAAATCGGTGACTTGGATGGGGGGCTCGGCTGCCTTCGGCGGAGCCGGAGGCGGTGGCGGTGGAGCGGCCGCTGCCGGCTCAGCACCTTTCGCCGGGCAAGCACACGTGCCCGCGCAAGGCTTCTGCGCCGGTGGTTGGATGGAACACGCGCACGTCGAAGGCGCCTTCAGTTGCGAAGCAGTACGCGTTACCAGGAATCGGTCCACCACCGAAGCGGCGACAGCGTGAGAGTCGACGGGCGCAGACTTCGGCGCGGCGGGCGGAACCGGCGCCGACGAAGGCGAGGGCGGGGCCGTAGTCTTCACCCCGCGGCTCGCCAGAAAGCGTTCCACGGCGGAGACCACCGCGGCATGCCCCACTGTGGCCGGAGCCGTGTTGTTCGCATCCGGGAAGGCTTCCGCGGGTGTCCGCACAGCGTACGCAATCCGCTTGATGTTCAGCAAGTGCATGGGACCGACATTGTCGGACGTGATGTTGCCCGCCATAGCCCCGCAGCCGAGCGTCATCGATGGCAGAACGTTGGTCGTGATGCCCGTCGAACCTTGCGGCGACGGCGTGTTCACCAGCACGCGGAAGGCGGGCATGCGCCGGCCGTATTCGTAAATGTTGGCTTCGCTGGTGGAATGGATCACGCAGGTGTGGCCCAGACCGCCGAACTTGAGAATCCCTTCGCACGCATCCACGGCAGCGGCGAAGTCCTTCACGAAGTATACGGCGAGCACAGGCGATAGCTTCTCGGCGGAGAGCGGATGCTGTTTCCCGACGCCGTGAATCTCGGCCACGATGATCGGAGCATCGGCGGGCACCTCGAAGCCGGCGATCTTGCCGATCGATTGCGGCGATTGCCCAACGCATTCGGCGGTGACGATCAGCTTGTCGTTGAATAGCACGCGCGCCAGGGCCTTGGTCTGATCGGCGCTCGTGAAAAACGCCTTGTGCTTGCGCAGTTCACCCAGAATCTGCTCCTTGATGCTCGCGGGCGCCACGATCGTTTGCTCGCTCGAACAAACGGTCCCGTAATCGAACGATTTCCCTTCCACCACCTTCCGTATCGAAGTGGCGATATCAGCGGTTTCGTCGATCAACACAGGCACATTCCCAGGTCCGACGCCGAACGCGGGCTTCCCGCTCGAATAGGCCGCGCGCACAATGCCGCTGCCTCCCGTGGAAAGAATGACGCTGGTCCGCGGATGACGCATCAGCGCATTCGTACCTTCCATCGAGGCGTTGTTGATGCACTGAATCAGGTCAGGCGGTGCGCCGGCCGAAACCGCCGCTTGCAGCAGCAGGTCGATCGTGGCGCAGGTGCATCCTTTGGCCCGCGGGTGCGGGCTCAGAACGACCGCGTTGCCGGACTTGATGCTCACGATGCTCTTGTAGATGGCCGTGGAAGTAGGATTCGTGGTCGGAAGAATCGCCGCGACCACCCCGACCGGTTCGGCGAATTCAATGACCTTCTCCTCTTCGTTCTTGCGGATGAACCCGATGGTCTTCATCCCGCGAATGCGCCGTGGCAGCAAATCGGCGCAGAGCAAATTCTTCGCCAGCTTGCTTTCCACGTTGCCCATGGCGGTCTCTTCTACCGCCATCTCGGCGAGACGGCGCGCGTTGGCGCGCCCCGCGGCGGCCATCGCTTCGACGATGTTGTCCACCTGTTCCTGCGTGTAGCCGCGGAACTGCTGGAAGGCGGCATGGGCCTTATCGACTTTGGTGCGGACCTCCTGTACGGATACGAGGTCGAGATCATGGAGCATGGGCGTCTAGCCTCTTCGCGCGTCCGGCCTAGCTAATGGATTTATCGTTCTTCTTCGCCCCGGGGAGGATCTTTTCGACCTCATCATGCGGGTTGGGGATGACGTGAACGGCGACGAGTTCCCCGACGCGGCGAGCGGCGGCGGCGCCCGCGTCCGTAGCCGCTTTGACAGCGCCTACGTCTCCGCGAACGGTGACGGTGACAAAGCCCGCTCCGATGTATTCCTTACCCGTGAGAGTGACGTTGGCGGTCTTGACCATGGCGTCGGCCGCCTCGATGGCTCCGACGAGACCTTTTGTTTCCACCATGCCTAGGGCTTCCATTGATGTACCTAACCTGGATTATGAGAAATGAGCGAACTCTCACCGTATCACAGGGGCGTGGTTGGTAGCCACTGCATTGGGCCGCAGGCGCCATCGCCTGGTTTTTCTTGTCCATCTGCTTGTTCTTTTTTCGAACGTGTCAATCGATCGGATACACGCTCCCACAAAAGGAGGACAGGAATGAAAGCATCGCGCATCGCATGCAGCGGGCTGTGCTTATGGCTATGGGGAGGGACAGCGGCAGCGGCAATGCTCGCGCCGGCATCTATTTCGGGAACTGTTTTGTTCAATCTCTCCCCGCCCCCGCGAATCGATTTCAACAACTTTGGAACACACGCCCTCACCGGGCCAGGCGGGTTGGTCCAGTTCCACAGCGCCCCCGCGCCGTTCCCGGCGCTGATGGCCGAAGCCGAGGTAGTGACCGGATACTACGCGCGATCGAGTGGGATGCTGTCGTACCAGATGGAAATTGTCGGTCCGAACGGAGATGTGCCGGTGGATGCGCTGGTGTCAGGGTATATCGCGGGCTCGATTGGTCTGGGAGAGAGGGCCGCAAGCCTGGTGCTGGCCTCGCTATGGTCGCTCGAGAATCTCAATACAGGCATTATGCTGGTGAAACAGGAAGGAGTGTCGGTAGTGGCCACTGCGGGTAGCCGTCGTGAATCGTTCTCCTCCACACGCCAGTTCATGCTCACGGCTGGGCATGTGTACAGGATCTCCCTGCTGGCCGACGCGGGAGTGGCCGCGGGCACCGGTCTGGCCGGCGGCGGGACGGCAGTCATCTACCCGATCTTTCGCTTTGCAGCAGGTGCGGGAGACGGGTATCGGTTCGCCTTCAGTGAAGGCATTGGGAATGGCGACGCCGCCACACCAGAACCATCAACAATGGGACTGATGGCTGCGGGCGCGAGTCTCTTGAGCCTGCTCCGCCGGAGGCGCTAGCCTCACCGTTTCCTGACCGTTTCCTCACCATGCCCTGGCCAGAGCGATAGAAGCTGATAATTTAGACGGGAGTCGATGCGAACGAAGATCGCCGGAGCATGGCGGAGGAAGGGCGGCGGAGCAATTCCGCCGCGGTTGGTTGCCCCATTGCTGTGCGTGCTGCTGCTACCGCTCGCCGGACTGCTGTGGTTAGGAAACCTGCTGCTGGAACAGGACCGGACGCTGGAGTCCAAGCGCAGGGAAGAACTACTCCAACGAGTGCTGGAGAGCGCGGCAGCCAGCCTGTCGCGGCATCTGGCGGAATTGCAGCGGGGCCTCCAATGCTCCGCACAGGAGCATTTGCGAAATGCGGTGATAGTCAAGCTCGAGTCCAGCAGAACCCGTTGGTGTGCAGGCGAAGCGTTGCCGTGGGTAGCTGAATCCGGAACCATGCGCGAAGCCGCGGCGGATGTATTCGCCTCCGCCGAGCGGGCGGAGTTTGGGACCGGCAATCCGGGCACTGCCTGGCAGCAATACCAACTGCTATCGGCATCAGACGACAACGCGATCCGGGCAGGAGCTCTGCTGCGAATGGCTCGAACCATGCGTCGGTCGGGTAGGGCGGCAGAGGCGCTGCCGGTTTACAGGGCACTCGCAAAGATGCGGGATGTCGCGGTGGCGGGGACGCCGGCGGATCTGGCGGCGCGGGCGGCCTTGTGCCGGGTTCTTTCGGATTTGGGGCGCCGGGAGGAATTGCGGGCCGAGGCACTCGCGTTGGCCCGAGACTTGGATGGCGGACGGTGGCCGGTCGAACGAGGTGCCTATGAGATGCACCGCGAAGATACGGAGCAATGGCTAGGGCAGCGCCGTAACCCGGCGCGAGAGGAATTGGCGGTGGCCGTAGCCGGACTGAGGAAACGGTGGCGCAGCGGGAAGTTGGATGGGGAAAGCGCCGGACTGTTCGTGGAGGGCCCAGCAACAGTAATTTGGCGGATGGAAGGCGCCTCGTTACTGGCGCTCGTGGCGAAGCAGGACTATGTCGAAAAGGAACTCTTGGCGGGGTCGGGCGTTCAATTGGCCGTGGGGTCGAGGGGCGATGCGGCACGATCATTTCCAGGTCTGCCCTGGGCCATCCAATCCGTGCGCGAAGAGACCCCCGAGATTGTCCAGGAGTTTGCGCTACGGCGCCGGGCAGTGTTCGGTTTTCTGGCAATTGCCATGTTGCTGACAGCGGGCAGCGCCTGGGTGTTATGGCGTGCGTTCGCCCGGGAACGCGCATTGACACGGATGCAATCGGATTTCGTGGCGGCGGTATCCCACGAATTTCGAACGCCTCTCACCAACATGAAACAGATCGCCGAGGTGTTGAGCGAAGGCCGGTTGATCCATGAGGATCGGCGGCAGACCTACTACGAGAGTCTCGGACGGGCGACGCTGCGGTTGCAACGGCTGGTGGAATCGTTGCTGAACTTCGCCAGGATGGAAGCCAAGGCGATGCCCTACCAAATCGAGGCCGTCCGGATGCGGGAACTGATGAGAGCTGTTGGAGACGATTTCCGCTTCGAGTATGAGCGGCAGGGAGTCCGCCTGGAAATGGGTCTTCCGGAGGAGCCGATTGAGGTGCGGGGAGATCGCGAAGCGCTACGCCAGGCGGTATGGAACCTGTTGGATAACGCGGTGAAGTATTCTCCACCGGCGAGCAGGGTTTGGATGGAGGCGGAACGGAACGGGGACCGCGTTTACTTGCGGGTGCGAGACGAGGGGCCGGGCATCCCGGCGCACGAGCAGCGGCATATCCTGAAGAAATTCGTGCGCGGGGAGTCGGCGAAGTCGGCGGGAATTCGCGGAACGGGGATCGGGCTCTCTCTGGTTGGTCATATCATGCGGGCGCACGGCGGAACGCTGGAGTTGAAAAGTGAACCGGGAAAGGGGAGCACCTTCACATTGGCGCTTCCCGTGGAGGAAACATGCCCCGCATCCTGATTGTCGAAGATGATCCGGATATTGCGCTGTTGTTGACCGACGACCTGCGGCTGGATGGTTACGAGGTGACGCTGTTGACGGATGGGGAATCGGCCGGCCGGGCGGCGCACGAAGGTGGTTGGGACGCAATTCTGCTCGACGTGATGCTGCCGAAGAAGGACGGCTTCGATGTATGCCGCGATTTGCGCCGCGCGGGCATTCGCACTCCCATCATTCTCGTAACCGCGAAAGCACATGAGGCCGAGAAGATCCTGGGGCTGGATCTCGGCGCCGACGATTACATCACCAAGCCGTTCAGCCCGCGGGAGCTGCGGGCGCGGTTGCGGGCGCTGCTGCGGCGCGCCGAACCGCCGCGTAAGGATGTCGCGGCTTTCGGCGAGTGCGAGGTCGATTTTGCCCGCCGCGAGTTCCGGCGTAAGGGCCAGTCCGTCGACTGCACTCCGCTCGAATTCAACCTGCTGTCAGCGTTTGTGCGGAACCGCGGGCATGTGCTCAGCCGGCAACAGTTGATTGATCTCGCGTGGGGCAGCGGAGTGTTCATCACGGATCGCGCCGTCGATACGCACATCGTGAATTTGCGGCGGAAGCTGGGGGATCCGCCGGACGACCCGCGGTGGATTATCAGCATTCGTGGCATTGGGTACCGCTTCGATGGATAGCCTCACCGTTTCCCCACAGTTCGCTTATTATTCCCTGACCGGGGCTTCCTACTGTGGGTGCAGGAGGCCGATATGAAACGGATCATTGTAGGTTTGCTGATTGCGGGGCTTTCACTCGAAGCGCAGAACGCGGATGTTCTGCTGCAGCGGGCAATCCAGAAGGAAACCGTGGACGGCGATTTGAAGGGCGCAATCGCGTTGTATCAGCGCGCGGTGAAACAGGCGGGATCGAATCGCGCTAGCGCGGCGAAAGCGCTGCTGCGCCTGGCGGAGTGTTATGAAAAGCAGGGCGATGCCGAAGCCCGTAAGACGTATGAGAGGATTACTCGCGAGTTCTCCGATCAGGGAGAAGTGGCCTCCGTGGCGCGGGCGAGGCTGGGTGGCGGCGCGCGGCAGGTGCAGGCGCGGAAAGTGTGGGATGGGCCGCTGATGGGCAACTCCGGGACTCCGTCGCCCGACGGACGTTATCTGTCGTTCATCCATTGGGTGACGGGCAATGTCGCCCTGTTCGATCTGGCCACACGGGAAACGCGGCTGCTGACGACTGAGGCATCATGGCTCGACTACAAGGGTTTTCCGGGCGGAATTGTATTTTCGCCGGACGGCAAGCAGGTGGCTTACTTCTGGTTCGCAGGAAGCGGCAGCGGCGGGGAGTTACGCACGCAGGCGATTGCTGGAAATGCGCGAACCGTGGTCACTAAAAGCGAGGAGCCATTGCGTGTGATCGGGTGGATGCCGGGTGGCACACACCTGCTGGTGGCGAAAGGCTTCCGGCCAACGAAGCTGGCAACAGTGGCGTTGGCGGGCGGAGAGCAGAAAGAGCTTGGAGTGTCGGATGTTGATATCAATTACAGCGGCCTATCGCCGGACGGGCGCTACCTCAGTGTGACTCGCCAGAAGGCGCAGGGGAACGGAAATATCAGCGTCGTGAACCTGACCGGCGGGAATGCGGGCGAGGAATGGCCCTTGGTCACGGATTTGTCCGACGACACATTCCTGGGCTGGGCGCCCGAGGGGAATTTCATCTTGTTTTCGAGCAACCGTACGGGCAGCGTCAGTGCGTACCTGTTGCCGGTCAAGGATGGGAAAGCAGCGGGAACTCCCGTACTGGTGCGCGACAATCTCGGTAGGGTGCAGACGGCGGGCTTCGACCGCATGGGGCGATTCTACTATCATCCGAATGATGCAAGCTGGGGTTATGACGTCCATTTGGCGAATGTAGACGCAGCAAGCGGGAAGTTGCGGGCCCCGGCGGTAAAGATCCCGGCGGCGTTAACGGGGAGGCACCGGGATCCAGTGTTCTCTCCGGATGGGAAAACGATCGCCTACTACCGTTCCCGGCAGCCGGACGTTACTGAGGTGGTGCTGTATCGCATCGAGAGTGGCTCGGAGCGAGTGATTCCAGCCGGCCAGTTGGCCAATGCGAGGCTCGCGTGGCTGGCCGATGGAACCCTGCTGGTGAGAGTGGCGAATGGGAAGGTGTCGAAGGTGGATACGCAGGCTGGAAAGTTAGTGGAGCATCCCATGGCGCTGCAGGACGTCGCCGCCGGGGAAACCTCGACCTGCAGCACGGGTGGCTTCTGGGTGAGGGAGTCCGGAAAAACCTGGTTCGTGTCACTCCTCGAAAGCAAGAGGTGGCCGGCGCGCATCGATGCTCTAACCGTTAACTCCGAGCCGGCCATCGATGTTTCCCCGGACTGTAAGCAGTTGGCTTGGACGGACACCACCCGGAATTCCATCATGGTGGGACCGGCCGCCGGCGGTGAGGCTCGGACGGTGCTCAAGCTCCCTGCGGGAGAACGGATCGACCGGCGGTACTGGAGTATCCGGTGGACTGGCGATGGGCGTTATCTCTTCTTCAAGAAGCACAAATCTTATGACAAACCGCTGGAAATCTGGCGCGTGCCCGCGGAAGGCGGAGAAGCCGTATTTGCGGGAATTACGGGGGACTGGCTGGAGCATATCGCCGTCAATATGGATGGATCACGGATAACGTGGGCCGGGGGGCGGCAGAACTACGAAGCTTGGGTGATGGAAAATTTCCTGCCGCGGTGAGTGGGTTGTGATACGATGGCGCGCATGAAACTGGCATCCCTGTTTGTGGCTTGCACCCTGGTCTTGTGCGCCGAAACAAAGGAGTACGTGTACCGCACCACTCCGCACGGAGAGCTCAAAATACACGTATTCCTGCCCCAAGGCTGGAAGCCATCGGACCAGCGCCCGGGCATTCTGTTCTTCTTCGGCGGCGGCTTCGTGAACGGATCCCCGGAAGTCTTCTTCAGCAAAGCAGAGTACCTGGCCCAGCGCGGCATGGTGGCCGCGAGCGCCGAATACCGCATCATGAACAAGCACCGCACGCTGCCCGATGCCGCGATCGAGGATTGCCGCGAAGCCATGAAATGGATGCGGAAAAAGGCACGCGAATTGGGCTTGGACGGCAACCGGCTGGCCGCCTCGGGCGGATCGGCGGGCGGAACGTGCGCCGCGGCAACGGCCTATGGGCCCGATCCGCAAGCGCGCCCCAACGCCCTGGTGCTCTACAACCCTTCCATGGACTCGAACCGTGCTCGCGTCGAGGCTCGCAAGGAAGGACTGAGTGCGGCCGACGTGGATCGGCTGATGGAAATGTTGTCCCCCGTGCGCCATGTCAAGAAGGGCGCGGTGCCGTCCGTGCAGTTCTTCGGCACAGAGGATGCCCTCCTCGCCGGAGCCAGAAAGTTCGTCGCACGATCGCTGGCGGCGGGCAACCGCGCCGAGTTGTTCACCGCCAACGGCCAGAAACACGGCTTCTTCAATGACCGCAAGGGCCAGTCCAAATGGCATCTCGCGACCCTCGCCCAGACCGACCGCTTTCTCGTGTCGCTCGGTTGGTTGCAGGGCGCCGGAACAATCACCGTTCCACAGGACGCCGTCTTGGTGAAGGAGCACGTAGAAGCCGCCGAAGCAAGCAACTGAGATCATTTCCGGCGGAATTCGAACAAGCGCGTTGGAGCATCCTCGGGAAGCAGATACAATCGACCGTCCCGCAGTGTCATTCCTTCGTGCGTATACGCGATCCCCCGATCCGTCGCGCCCGTGGTGAGGCGCCGCGATAGCTCAAGACCCGGCAAACGAACCCATTCAATCGCGCCTGCGCCTTTCGTCGTGGGCCCTGCCCCTATCAGCAGTTCCCCATCCATCTTCAAATCCTGCCAGTGCGTCGGAATGGGGTTGGGACGCTTCATCAGTTCACGCCCATCGCGAGTCCATTGGTAAATCGTTCGGCTCGACCAACTGCCTCCCGTCAGCGCGGATCTGCCCGCGGCGATACATCCGATGTGATCCGGAACTTCGAAGCTCGAAAGGAGTGCCAGCGTGTCTTTGTTCCGGCGCTCGATCGTGGTCGGGCCATCGCGGTCGTATTCAGCCACCGGGATCCAGAGCGAATCGCCGTCGAGCGTAATGCCGCCAGGGTGAATGCGCGCGCCTTGTTGCACTTCGACTTGCTGGATGAGGCGGCCTTCCGGCAGTGCAATCTTCGAGAGATACCCTTTGCGGGCTTTGGCGTCGACGGAGGAAATCCAAAGCGTCCCCCCTGCAACGTCGATCCCCTGCACGTGGTGCAGGTCAGCCTGTATCGCGATCGTCGAGTGCAGCCGCCACTGCGTGTCAAGAGACTGTGCGGGGGCCAGGACAGCAACGGCGAAAAGGACATGGAGAAGCGCCATTGCTACAGCATGCCATTGAATG
>CALFYN010000828.1 GCA_937952345.1 uncultured Acidobacteriota bacterium | reverse complement strand
TCGGCCCCATAATCCTACGCCTTCCGGACAAAACCCCGATTGGCTCGCACCCCTAAAAAATTGAGATGCAAAACTGCGCAAACCAGCCAACCCACACCAACCCAATACACCCATAAAAACATTTAATCCCATTCCCGTCTTGCATTTGCGGCCGCGGTCCACTACACTACTAAGAAGGGTACACCCGAAACCACCATGCTTCGGCTCAACGAGATCTCCGGCACCACCAACACCACGGTCGAGATCTCCGTACTCGTAGGTATTGGAATTATTGGGGTCATCGTAGCCGGCCCCGCGTAGCCTGAAATTCTCCAAAAGAATCAAGGCCATCGGCGGGGCGATCAAAAGCGGCCGGTGGCCTTTTTTATTGCCCCCCCGCCCGCACCCGCTAGGTTTCTTAAGATCTCGATAGGAAGGTTTAACAACTCAGTATGTCCAACCTGATGAGTGGCGCAAAAATGTTGCTCGAATGTCTGGCTCGCGAAGGAGTCGACATCATCTTTGGGTACCCCGGCGGCGTAACCCTACCCTTTTACGACGGCCTCTATGACCACCCCATCAAGCACGTCCTCGTTCGCCACGAGGAGAACGCCTGCTTCGCCGCCGAAGGCTATGCCCGCTCCACCGGCAAGGTCGGAGTCTGCTGCGCCACCTCCGGTCCCGGCGCCACCAACCTCGTCACCGGCCTCGTCGACGCCATGATGGATTCCATCCCAATCGTTGCCCTCACCGGCCAAGTCTCCACCAAGCTCATCGGCAGCGACGCCTTCCAGGAAGCCGACACCTTCGGCATTACCCGCTCCTGCACCAAGCACAACTTCCTCGTCAAGACCATCGCCGAACTCCCCCAGGTCATCCACGAAGCCTTCTACATCGCCGCTTCCGGCCGCCCTGGCCCCGTCCTGGTCGATGTCCCGAAGGATGTCTTCCAGGCCCAGGGCCACTACACGCCGGTCAACGCCATCCACCTGCCCGGCTACAAGCTGGTCACCGAAGGCCACTCCGGCCAGATCCGCCGCGCCGCCCAGATGATCTGGGAAGCCCAGCGCCCCTTCATCTACGCCGGCGGAGGCATCATCCTCGGCGAGTCTTCCCAGGAACTCCGCGAACTCGTCGACATCGTCGATGCCCCGGCCGTCTGCACCCTCATGGGCCTCGGTGCGCTCCCCTCGAACCACCCTAACTTCATCTCCATGCCCGGCATGCACGGCTCTTACGCCGCCAACATGGGCATGACCCACGCCGATCTGCTCGTCGCCCTCGGCGTCCGCTTCGATGACCGCGTCACTGGCCGCCTTGCCGCCTTTGCCCCGCACGCCAAGGTCATCCATGTCGATGTCGACCCCGCCGAAATCGGCAAGAACCGCACCCCCGATCTCCCCATCGTCGGCGACCTGAAAAAGGTGCTCCCCAAGCTCAACAAGTCCCTCGAAGAGCTCAAGCCCGAAATGGCCGAGCGCAACGCCGAAAGCCGCCACAAGTGGAGAGCGCAAATCCAGGCCTGGAAAGAAGAGCACCCTCTCGTTCCCCAATTCTCCACCACGGAGATCAAGCCCCAGCACCTCATGTCCGAAATCGACCGCCTCTCCGGCGGCGAAGCCATCGTCACCGCCGACGTCGGCCAGCACCAGATGTGGGCCGCGCAGTTCGTCCGCTTCAATCACCCCCGCCTCTGGATCAACTCCGGCGGCCTCGGCGCAATGGGCTTCGGACTCCCCGCCGCCATCGGAGCGCAGTTCGCCCGTCCCGACAAGCTCGTGTTCTCCATCGTCGGCGACGGCGGCTTCCAGATGTCCATCCCCGAACTCGGCACCATCGTCAATCACGGCCTGCCCATCAAAATCATTGTCATGAACAATGGCTACCTCGGCATGGTCCGCCAGTGGCAGGAGCTCTTCTACAACAACCGCCTCAGCTCGGTGACCCTCGATTGCTTCCCCGATGTCACCCAACTCGCCGGAGCCTACGGCTTCAAAGGGCGCACCATCGATAGCCCGGCGCAGCTCAGTTCCGCCCTCGAAGAAGCGGTGCGCGAACCCGGCCCATACCTCTTGAACGTCAAGGTGGCCCCCACCGAAAACGTCTACCCGATGGTCCCCGCCGGCGGCGCCATCAACGAAATGGTCCTCGGTGCGCCGCAACCGGTGGCCGTCCCCGCAAAGTAAGCAGGTACTTCCATGATCCAAGTCATCTCTATTCTTCTGGAGAATAAGCCTGGCGCCCTCATGCGCGTCACCGGCTTGCTCAGCGCCCGTGGCTATAACATCGAGAGCCTCACCGTGGCCCGTACGCTCGATCCCACGCTCTCGCGCATGACCATCGCCGTTGACGTCGAGCCCCAGCTCCGCCGCCAACTCATCAAGCAGATGAACCGGCTCATCAACTGCCTCCAGGCCGTCGATCTCACCGATGGCCCCGCCGTCACCCGAGAGATGGTCCTGCTCCGCGTGCGAGCCCCCATGGAAAGCCGCACCGCCATCCTCAAGGAAGCCGAAATCTTCCAGGCCCGCGTCGTCGATTCCTCGCTCGAAGGCTTCGCCATCGAAGCCACCGGCGACGCCGAAAAGATGGACGAATTCATCGATGTCATGCGTAGCTATGGCGACATCGAAGTCACACGCTCCGGCATGGTAGCCGTGTCGCTTGAAGCCAAAAAACTGCGCCTTTCCCCGCCAATTCCCACTGGCGCCGAAAAATCCAAAGACCGCAACGGAGTGTTGAATGCCTAATCGCTACTACGAAAAAGACGGCAATCTCGAACTGCTGAAAAATGACACCGTGGCCATCGTCGGCTACGGCAGCCAGGGCCACGCCCACGCGCTCAACCTGCGCGACTCGGGCGTCAATGTCGTCGTCGCCCTTTACGCCGGCAGCAAGAGCGCCGCCAAGGCCGAAGCCGCCGGGCTCCGCGTCATGTCGGTTTCCGAAGCCGCCAAAGCCGCTTCCGTGATCATGATCCTCGTCTCCGATCACATCCAGGCCGAACTCTACAACAACGAGATCGCGCCCCACATGGGACCCGGCAAGACCCTCATGTTCGCCCACGGCTTCAACATCCACTTCGGCTTCATCACCCCGCCCCCCGAGGTCGATGTCACCATGATTGCCCCCAAGGCTCCTGGCCACCGCGTCCGCGAGCTCTTCACCGAAGGCGTCGGAGTCCCCGGTCTGGTTGCGGTCCACCAGAATGCCTCCGGCAAGGCCCTCGAACGCGCTCTCGCCTACGCCCTCGGGCTCGGCTGCCTCAAGGCCGGCGTCATCGAAACCACCTTCCGCGAAGAAACCGAAAGCGATCTGTTCGGTGAGCAGGTGGTCCTCTGCGGCGGTGTCAGCGCCCTCATCAACGCCGGCTTCGAAACCCTCGTCGAAGCGGGCTATGCCCCCGAAATCGCCTACTTCGAGTGCCTCCATGAGCTCAAGCTCATCGTCGACCTCATCTACGAAGGCGGCCTCGGCTACATGCGCTACTCCGTATCCGATACCGCGGAATACGGCGATTACACACGCGGTCCGCGCATCATCAATGAGCAGACCAAGGCCGAAATGAAGAAGATTCTTTCCGAAATCCAGGCCGGCCAATTCGCCCGCGACTGGATGGAAGAAAACAAAACTGGCCGGCATAAGTTCCTGGCCATGCGCGCCGCTGGCGCGGATCTGCTCGTCGAAAAGACCGGCGCTCCGCTGCGCGAAATGATGACATTCCTCAAACGCAAAAAGGAGGTTGGAGTACCTCAGGCGTAACCGCGCCACTACTCCGGATAAGGAACCATGCGCATCTTTACTTTCGATACCACTCTCCGGGACGGCACCCAAGGCGAAGCCGTTGCTTTCTCCGTGGAGGACAAGCTGATTATTGCCCAGAAACTGGACGAACTCGGCATTGACTACATCGAAGGTGGATGGCCTGGTTCCAACCCCCGCGATAAGGAGTTCTTCGCCCGTGCCCGCGAGCTCAAACTCAAGCACGCGAAACTGACCGCGTTCGGATCCACCCGCTTTGCACGCAACCGCGTCGATCAGGATCCGAACGTGCGCCAGTTGCTTGAAGCCGGAACTCCCGTCGTCTCCATCTTCGGCAAATCGTGGGACCTGCATACCCAGCGCGCCCTCGGCATCACCGAAGACGAAAACCTCGCCCTCATCGGCGAGACCGTAGGCCACATCAAGGATCACGGCAAGGAAGTCGTCTACGACGCCGAGCACTTCTTCGACGGCTTCTGCGGCAACCCGGACTTCGCGCTGCGTACCCTCGAAGCCGCGCAGAAAGCCGGCGCCAGCGTGCTCTGTCTCTGCGACACTAACGGAGGCATGATGCCTTCCCGCCTCGTCGAGATCGTTGCCGAAGTGCGCAAGCGCTTCGATGGCATCATCGGCATCCATTGCCACAACGATTCCGATGTCGCCGTGGCCAACACCCTGGCTGCCGTGGAAGCAGGCGTCACGCACGTGCAAGGCTGTTTCAATGGCTATGGCGAACGGTGCGGCAACGCCAACATGTGCTCCATCCTCGCCAATCTCGAACTGAAGTTCGGCCACACCACCATCGGTCCGGACAAGCTGGCGCAACTCACTTCCGTGGCCCGATTCATCGCCGAACTGGCGAACCTATCGGTGCGCAACGATCAGCCCTATGTCGGACGCAGCGCCTTCGCCCACAAAGGCGGAGTCCACGTCAGCGCCGTGCTCAAGGACAGCGCCACTTACGAGCACGTCAAGCCCGACACTGTCGGCAACCGCCAGCGAGTGCTTCTCAGCGACCTCAGCGGCCGCAGCAATATCTTGTACAAGCTGAAGCAGCACGGACTCATGGATCGCCTCGATGACGCCGCGCACCGCGAACTGCTGGAGCGCATCAAGCACATGGAGTTCATGGGCTACGAATTGGAAGCGGCCGAAGGGACGTTTGAACTGTTGGTGCGCGAAGCGCTTCACCCCGGCACGAACCTCTTCGATGTCGTGAACTACGAAGTCACCACCAAGGGCGGCGCCAAGGATTCGCAGACCGTGGCCACCGTAACCCTCAAGGCGCAGGACGGCATCCACTCCGCCACGGCCAACGGCCACGGCCCCGTGAACGCCCTCGACCTCTGCCTCCGCCAGTGCCTCTCGCAGCTCTACCCCGCCATCAAAGAAGTGCACCTCATGGACTACAAGGTCCGAGTCATCGACAGCAAGAAAGGCACCGCCGCCAAGGTCCGCGTGCTGATCGAATGGTCCGACCACAAGCGCAGTTGGGCCACCGTCGGTGTATCGGATAACGTAATCACCGCAAGCTGGCACGCCCTCGTCGACGCCATCAAACTCGAACTGATGCGCCTCATGGAAAAGGACGATACCCTCGAAAAAGCCGTCGAGGATTACTGCTGGGGCGTCTGATTCCGCCCCGGCAGCGCTTCGCAAATCAAAAATACAACTTCGCGCCCAACTGGATCACGCGCGTCGTCAACCCCTGGATCCCACCGCCGACCTTCCCGAAGTTCGCGCTGCGAATGCCGCGGTCCACGGACCCCGGCTCGATATTGTAGTGGTTGAACAGATTGTAGAACTCGCCGCGCAGTTCCACCCTCCGTTGCTCACTGAGCCGGAACTGCTTGTTCACCGAGAAGTCGATGTTGAACACTCCCGGCAGCCGGATCGCCCCCGTGCGCGGCGCGGTGCCGTAGCGCCCGGCCGGCGTCAGAGCAAAAGCCGAGGTGTTGAACCAGCGTTGATACGTCCGCTCGCTGCCCGGCAGGTTCGCCTCCTGACCCAGCACCACATCCGGCCGCGAGCCAACGCCCGTGCCCGTCGTGTCGATGCCATAAGAAATATCCGTGGGGAACCCGCTCTGCCCGACGATGATCGACGAAACCTGCCAGCCTCCCAGCACCGATCGCACAAACGGATTCGCTCCGCTGAACAGCGGCACATCGTAGATCAACGACTGCACGAAGCGTTGCGTCACGTCCATCCCGCACAGTGACCGCTCGTTCGTCATGTCGTAGATGTTCTGAATACCGCCGATGAACGATCCGCCGCCGATGTCCGCCCCAATGTCGCTCGGGCCGGAAATGCACTTCGACCACGTGTAGGCCGTCAGCGAAGTCACGCCCTTGGCCATGCGCCGGTCGGCACGCATCTGTAGCGAATGGTAGGTCGAATTGCCGATGGACTTGTCGCCCTGAATCGACCGCGTAAACGCCGTGTTCGGACGCCGTGCGTTGATCGAAGCCAGCCCTGGCGTCGCCGGATTCACCACCTGGAACGGCCGGTTCATCGCCGGAATCGTCACGCTCAGCCGCGTGCCCTTCGAGCCCACATAACCCGCATCGATCAGGAATCCCGCCGGAGCCTTCTTTTGCACCGTGAAGTTCCATTGCTGGATGTAGGCGTCGCGGTAATCCGGATCGTTCGAAGGCACGGCATTCAACTCCAGCCGCGTCTGGCCCGCCGTGCGGAACGGATCGTTGAAGAAGATGTCAGGCCGTCCCGCCGGCGCGCCATCCACGGCGAAGCTGCTGCTGGCTTGCGAGGACTCGGTCATCCCGAACGGAGCGTTCGGATGGATGTGGTTGTAGTAGATGCCGTATCCGGCGCGGATTACGGCATCGGACACGAAGTTCGGACGCCATGCCAGACCCACTCGCGGCCCGAAGTTGTTCTTATCGCCGCGCACCATGCGGCTGTATTTGGCCGTGGCCGGGGTCACCAGATTGGTCACGAACAGCCCGTTCTGCTCGATGTTCGTCATGCGCGCCTTCGAATCAAACAGCGGCTGCAAGTAGTCGTAGCGCACACCCAGATTCAAGGTCAGCCGCGACGTCACCTTCCAGTCGTCCTGCAGGAAGTAGCTCTGCCACAGCGCCCACAGGTCCGTATTCGTATGGTTCGGATTGATCTCGGCGCGCTTCACATAGCCGAGCATGAAATCGGCCAGCGACGACCCCGTGTACGTCCCGTCGAAACGGAATGAGCCGCGCGGATTGCGCGCCTGCTCAAAGGTGAAGCCGCGCCGCACCATATCCACACCGGCCTTCAGGAAGTGCTTGCCGCGCTGGATGGAAACGATGTCGTTGAAGTTGTACACGGCGTTGGCGCGCACGCGCGGCCCAATCTGCCGCTGCAAGTCGAACACGCTGTAGCCGCCGTCCGGACCTGCCGTGATGGCGATGCTCGGCGGGCCGTAGTCGGTGGCCAGCCGCGATGCCAGCGGGATCTTCATCTCGCCCGCAATGTCGAACTCCTTCTTGTTGGTCGTGCCGAAGATCTCATCTTCGGTCATGTCGTTCCAGCCGAAGCGGAATTCGTTGACGATGGTCGGCGTGAACGTACGCGTGTAGGTGCCTGCCAGATTCTGTGTCCGCGCGTCGTTGTCACGCACGTCGTTGCCCCAATACGGGGTGCCCTTCTCAATGGTCGAGTTCCACACGTAGCGGAATGCCAGTGCGTCCTTCTGCGAGAGGTTGTGGTCCAGACGGTACGTGTAGGTATCCTGCGTGGCCACGGCGCTAATGGGGTTGTTGATGTAATTGAACGTCCCGACGCTCGTGTTCGGCAGTGGGGTGTACTTGAGGAACGTCACCGCCTGCTCGCTGAGGGCCTGCCGGGGAATCTGATTGTTCACGATGCCGACGTTCATCGGGTCGCGCAACGTGATGGGCCGTCCGGTG
>CALFYN010000827.1 GCA_937952345.1 uncultured Acidobacteriota bacterium | reverse complement strand
GGAAAGCATGATTCGCGACCTGGTGGAAATCGCCATCGACATGGTGCGCGAAGAGAAGCTCGATGAAGTGGCCGAGCGCGCCGAGCGGAACGCTGAAGAGCGCCTGCTCGATCTGCTCATGCCGCCGCAACCCGAACCGTCCGAATCCATCGAGCGCACGCGCGAGAAGCTGCGCGAGAAGTTGCGGTTGGGCAAACTCGACGATCGCGTGGTGGAACTCGATGTCAAGGAACAGGGTCCGCGCCTGGAAATCACCACCATGCCCGGCCTCGAGGAAATGGACATCAACCTCAAGGAGATGATCCCCAACCTCTTTGGTTCGCGCACCAAGCGGCGCAAGCTGCGCGTCTTCGAAGCGCTCGAATATCTGATTCAGGAAGAGGAGCAGAAGCTCATCGACATGGACCAGGTGACGCGGGTGGCGCTGGAGCGCGTGGAAAAGAACGGCATCATCTTCCTCGATGAAGTGGACAAAATCGCCGGGCGCGAAGGCGGCCACGGCCCCGACGTCAGCCGCGAAGGCGTGCAGCGCGACATCCTGCCGATTGTCGAAGGCACCACCATCAACACACGCTACGGCTTCGTGCGCACCGATCACATCCTGTTCATCGCCGCCGGCGCGTTCCATGTCGCCAAACCCGCCGACCTCATCCCCGAACTGCAGGGCCGCTTCCCGATTCGCGTGGAATTGAAATCGCTCACCGAGCAGGATTTCATCCGCATTCTGCGCGAGCCGAAGAACGCGCTCACCAAACAGTACGTGGCGCTGATGGAAACCGAAGGCATCAAGATCACCTTCACTGAGGACTCGCTCGAAGAGATGTCGCGCATGGCCGCGCAGGTCAATCAGCAGATGGAAAACATCGGCGCGCGCCGCCTGCACACCATTCTCGAAAAGGTCATCGAGGAGATCAGTTTCCAGGGCCCCGATCTGAAGAAGAAGAACTTCAAGATCGACGCCGCCTACGTACGCCAGCAACTGGCCAGCATCGTGAAGGATCAGGACCTCAGCAAGTACATTCTGTAGATCCGGTGACCTGTTTCGCTCCTCGTTTGCCCTATCCAGAACAAGGAGCAACCACCATGGCCTACAAGGAAACCAAATACAGCAGCGACGACCTGAAGTACTTCTTCAACGTCAGCTCATCCGTCGGCCCCAGCCGCCCCAACAGCAAGACAGATGTCGCGCTGGTGCAGGCCTTGCTGCGCAACTGCTACGACACCGGGGACATCGCCAAGCTCAAGATCGACGGCGATTGCGGCCCCAAAACACGCGCCGCCATCCGTAAATTCCAGGACGAATTTTCCCGGCACAGCACGAAGGCTGGCCTTGAAGCTTTGGAAAAAGACGGCATCGTGACGCGCGCCAACAACCAGGGCTTTGACGGGCCAAACGGCAAAATCGTCGCCTTCACGATCGTGGCCTTGAACTACACGCTGAAGAACCTGAAACCGCAGGTCTTTGAGAATCTCCCCTTCAGCCCCAGCATTCCCGCCTACCTGCGTGTCGAGTTGATGAAGACCAAGGGCTAACGGGTCATCTTGCGTTTGCGCAATTCATCGAAGGAAACGGCGAGGATGATCGTCGCCCCGATAATCGCCTGCTGCAGGTACGGACTGATGCCGAGCAGATCGCTGCCATTGGCCAGCAACCCCATGATGAACGCGCCCACCAGCGTGCCGATCACGCTGCCCTCTCCGCCGCGCAGGCTGCCTCCGCCGATCACCACGGCCGCAATCGCCTGCAACTCATAGCCTTGGCCGGCCGTCGGCTGCCCGGTCATCAGCCGCGAGGCCTCAATCATGCCACCGAGCCCGGTCAACATGCCGCAAATGGCGTACACCGCCGTTGTATGGAAGGCCACCGGAATCCCGGCATAATAGGCGACATCCGAAGTGCTGTCGATGGAAAAAACGCATATCGCCCCAGCCGTGTGTGTTCCAGAATCATGTGCACCAGGAGCGCGCAGAACACCAGCACCCACAGCACGAAAGGAACTCCCAGCAGGTTCCCTTCCCCCAAGTAAGAAAAGGAAGCGGGAATTTCATGCACCGGAAGGCCGTTGGAAATAATCAGCGTGGTGCCGCGCAGAATGCCCAGCGTGCCCAACGTCACAATGAACGGATTGATCTTCAGCCGCGTGGTGAGAAACCCGTTCAGGAAGCCGCAAGCGCAACCTGTCAATACGCCCAGAAACACGCCCATTAGGATCGGCTGCCCTTTGGCCATGGCCATCGTGCCGATCAACCCGCCCATGGCGAGGATCGATCCCACCGACAGGTCAATGCCGCCCGCAATGATCACCAGCGTCATGCCCAGGGCCATCAGGTTGATCACCGCCGTCTGGCGCACCACGCTCGACAGATTCGTCTTGCTCAGGAAGTGGTCCGGAGAGGCGATGGAAAGCCCTATAAACAATGCAATCAACGTCAAGAATGGCAGCAGCCGTTGGATCATTCCGTCCCTTCCTCCTCAAGCAACGCTCCGCCATCATGCAACGTGGCAAGCTTCATGATTTCCTCCTGCGTCGTGCGTCCCGGCAACTCGCCTGTGATCCTGCCGTGGCGCATCACCAGAATGCGGTCGGCCACCTGCAGCAGTTCCGGCAATTCCGAACTCACCATCAGAATCGCCGCGCCGGATCGCGCCAGCTCATCCATTACTTCGTAGACTTCCACCTTCGCGCCGACATCGATGCCGCGCGTCGGCTCATCGAAGAGAAACACGCGCGCTCCGCGCACCAGCCACTTGGCGATGACCACTTTCTGCTGGTTGCCACCGCTCAATCGTCCCGCCAATTGGCGCGGGGATTCACACTTAATCCGCAGCTTTTTGGAAAATTCCGCCGCCAGGGTCTGCTCTTTGCCGTGGTCGAGTAGAAATTTCATCCGGCTCACTTTGGCAATATCGGCGACAGTGAGGTTATATCCGATCGGCAACGCCGTCGCCAGCCCGGTCTTCTGCCGGTCCTCGGGGATGAGCGCAATGCCCTGCTCCACCGCCTCCCGCGGCGATCGCACCGTGACGGGCTTTCCGGCCACGTGCACCTTGCCCGCCTCCACCTCATCCAATCCGAACAGCGCCCGGCAGGTTTCCGTGCGTCCCGCGCCCACCAGACCGGCCAATCCAACGATTTCGCCGGCGCGCACCGTAAAGGAAATATCGTGCAGCAGCGGTTTGCGCGTCAGCCCTTCCACACGCAGCAATTCCTCGCCCGGCGGCAACGGCGTCCGCTGGTACATGGCGCCTAATTCGCGCCCCACCATGTGCTGGATGATGCGCTCATTGCTGATCTCATCGAGCGCGCACGTGTGCACCGTCTCGCCGTCGCGCAGAATGGTCACGCGGTCGCCCACCGTGCGCAACTCCTCCAGCCGGTGCGTGATGTAGATCACACCCATCTTCCGTTCGCGCAGCGTCTTCACGATGCGGAACACTTCCTGCGTCTCGCTCTCGGAAAGCGAACTGGTGGGCTCGTCGAAAATCAACAGGGAGGATCCATGGGCGATCGCGCGGCAGATTTCCACCAGTTGCTTGCCCGCCGGGCTCAGCCGTTCCACGCGCCAATCGGCATGCAGCGGAAAACGGTGCTCTTCGATCAGCTTCCGCGCCGCATCCAACATGCGCGCACGGTTCACCCAACCGAAGGGCCGGCGCTCTTCCCGCCCCAGAAAGATGTTCTCCGCCACCGACAGGTGAGGCGCCAGCAGCGACTCCTGATGCACCATGGCGATGCCCATGGCGGAGGCATCGGCCGGCTTGGCGAAACTCACCTTCTGCCCCTTCCACAGCATTTCGCCGCCGTCGGCCTGCTGCATGCCGGCGACGATCTTCATCATCGTCGATTTGCCCGCGCCGTTCTCGCCCAGCAGCAGATGCACCTCGCCCGGTGCCACCGCCAGGTTTCCATTCTTCAAGGCGACAACGCCGCCGAAGCGCTTTTGAATCGCTGTAAGCTGAAGAAGCATCTCGAAACACGTTAGTGTACCGGATTCCCAAGGGACAACGTGATGCCGCATTTCCGCGCCTCGGTCTGGATTGACGCTCCCGTGGAGAGCGTATGGCGTTTCCATGAACGCGAAGACGCCTTCGAACTACTCTCACCGCCTTGGGCGAAGCCGCACATCACGGCGCGCCAGGGCAGGCTCGCCACCGGGAGCCGCATCGAAATGTTGCTGCCCGCGGGTCCGTTTCGCATCCGCTGGGTGGCGCTGCACGTCGATCACAAGGACTTTCACCATTTCACCGACGAGCAAATCTCCGGCCCGTTCCGCTATTGGAAACATGAACATCACTTCGAGTCGGAAAACGGCGGAACCCGCCTCACCGATTCCGTGGAATTCCGCCTGCCTTTGTCGCCGGCGAGCGACTGGCTGCTGGCCTGGATTGTACGATTGCAACTGGGCGCCATGTTCCGCCACCGGCACCGCATGACGAAACAACTCTGCGAAGGTAGATAATGAGCAGCATGCGCACCGCTCTGCTCCTCCTCGCTCTGCCCGTCTTCGCCCAAACCCCCGTCACCCCGATTCAGGAGCCCTGGGACGGCGTCCCACCTGGCTTCCGCAATCTTCCCATCGGAAAGTTTCGCATCCCATCGAGCGCGGCCGAGTGGAACGCCCAGCGCCCCGCCGTCAAGAAGATTGTGGTGGCGTCTCTGGGGCACTTGCCGCCGCGCCCCGCACCATCCCAGGTCCGTGTCGTGGCCAGAGAACGCCGCGACGGCTACACGCTGGAGAAGTTCGTCTTCCACAATGGCGTCGATAGTGAGGTGCCGGGCTATATCGCCATCCCGGCGCAGCGTTCCGGACGGCTGCCCGCCATCCTCACCATGCACGGCCACAGTTCCAGCAAGGAGAACATGTTCGGTCAAAACCCCACCTCGCAATTCGTCAGCGAGGAACTGGTCAAAGCCGGTTTCGTCGTCCTCGGCATCGATAACTACTTCAACGGGGAACGCAAGGGAAGCGGCCCCGCCGGGCAACTGGAAACCATGGCCCGCGGCTCCGACCAGGAAATGTCGCTCTTCAAATTGAATCTCTGGCTTGGACGCACCCTATGGGGGATGATGCTGCGCGACGAACAGATCGCCCTCGACTACCTCGTGTCACGCCCGGAAGTGGATGCGAAACGCATCGGCGCGCAAGGTATGAGCATGGGCAGCACCCGAGCCTGGTGGCTCGCCGCTATCGATGACCGTATCCGTGCCGTGGTCGGTGTGGCCTGCTTCACCCGCTATGAGGACATCATCGCCACCCGCAACCTGCGCGCCCACGGCATCTACTATTTCGTACCGGGGATCCTCAAGCACTTCGACTCGGAGGCCATCATGGCCCTGCTGGCGCCGCGTCCCTTTCTCGCCCTCACCGGCG
>CALFYN010000826.1 GCA_937952345.1 uncultured Acidobacteriota bacterium | reverse complement strand
CCTAACGAATAGTACTTCTGGTCGAATGTGCCGCCGGTCCCGTTCCAGCCTGCATTGACAACGCGCCCGGAGTCTCCCGCACCGGTGCTCAGCAGAAGGCGCGCCGCCTGCTGTCCAACGTAATTCACCTCCACTTGCCACTGGTTTCCAAATTCATGCTGAAATCCGAAGCTATACCGCATATTCCGGATATTCTTGCGGTTATAGTCGTACAGCGATAGCGAGTTGCCGAGCAGGGTGCGCAGCCCGAGGCTCGATCCGGTGGGAGGCGTCAGGCCTTGCGGAAACGGATTGCTCAGTGTATCGGCTGGAGTAAGCCCGCCGTCGAGCGTGGTCACCATTGTCGTCTCCGCCGCGAAACCCGTGGTGTTGACAAACGGCTGCCACCACACCGAGTAGAACAGTCCAAACCCGGTGCGCAGCACCGTGCGCGGCAAGATGCGGTAAGCCAGCCCGATGCGCGGCTGCCAGTTCGTCTTGTCGGCAATCACGTTCCGGCGGTCCTCCGGAGTCGCGAAGATGAGGCCGGAGCGGACGCTGAAATTCGCCGCGGGAAGCTCTGGGATGGGGTTCGCCGCATAGGCCGCCTTGGCTGCTTGCTCGATGGGGTTAGACACGCTGAAGTCCAGTCCGAACGTGTTGCGGTTGTAGCGTTCGGTAATGCCCAGCATCAGGTCATAGCGCAGGCCCAGGTTGAGCGACAGCTTGGGAGTGACCTTGTAGTCGTCCTGGAAATACCAGCCATAAAAAGGCGATTGCGGCGCTGTGGCGGCCCGGAAGCTGAGGTTGCCCGCCGATGGTGTTCCCAGGAGCATGCTCGCGATGCCGTTGCCGAGGTTCGATCCCGGCAGCACCGGATCGGGCTGGGTGAATGCCCGGTTGAAGGTGTACTGCCCGCCCGGGCGATTGGCCGCTACGGAATTGTTCTGCTTCACCTGCCCCTGGAAGCCGAACTTCATGTTGTGGCTGCCGCGGATCATCGTTGCGCCCAAGTTGTAGGAGAACGTGTTGGTGTGTTCGTACCAACGTCCTTCGGAAGCCCCGATATAGTAGCTGTCTGTAATATCGAACCGCGGAAAGATGTTCTGTTGCATCTGATTTACCAGCGAGGCAGGGAAGCCGAGAGTGGTCTGATCGAAGTCCGGATGTGTTCCCTGCTGCGTCCAGCGGGTGAAGCCGGCCTGCGCGGTGATCACCATCCCAGGGTTAATCAGTATCGCATCGCTCAAGCCGATCGACGTCTGGGCCCGGTTGTTCCCTTCGAGTTGGCCGACTCCGCCGCCGATGTCCCACGGCGTCGGCGTTCCGGGGAATCCGGTGTTGTGCGACCAGCGGACGAAGAACCGGTGCTTGTTGAAATTCGGATCGATGCGCGCCGAATAGTTTTCGCCATCGTAGGGAGCGGGCACCTGCGTGAAGTAATTGTTTGCCTGGGTGTTGATGTCGCCCGGCTGATTGGCCGCCGGAAAGCGAGCAATTACCTTCGCCGCAATCGGGTTGATGCGGCTGGCCGGGATCCGGTTGCCTGGAAACATTTGCCGCAGGAAACGGTTTGGCGTTGTCGGATTCGGCGTCGTCGTGGTGGGGTCGGCAATCTGGAACAACTGCCCGGCCGCGTTGCGCGTCTGGGAAAAATCTCCCGCCCGCTGGAGATCCGTCGCCACCGTGAAGCGGTACGTGCGCGGGGTACGCTGGCGCAGTTCCTCGAAGTTGAAAAACCAGAAGACCTTGTTCTTGATCACCGGCCCGCCTACCGCCAGCCCAAACTGGTTAAAGCGGAACACCGGCCGCGGCGAGCTCGCTTTGTTTCCGAAGAACGAGTTCGCATTCAACTTGTCGTTGCGGAAGAATTCGTAGAGGTTGCCGTGGAATTCGTTGGTGCCTCTCTTTGTGGTTACGTT
>CALFYN010000825.1 GCA_937952345.1 uncultured Acidobacteriota bacterium | reverse complement strand
GTGGCCGTTCGGCGGCATGGGCCAGCAGTTCGGAGGCCAGCAGGCGGTAGAAATCGAGGCGTGTTTCGGCCTCGACTCTTTTGGCGAATTCCGGAATCCAATCGAGATGGCGGATGCGGAAGCGCTCGAATTCGTCGGCGGGAACGCCGCGTTCGAGCAGCATTCCGGCGAATAGCAGGAGCAGTCCCGCATGATCGGCGGGTTCGCCGCCATGAGCAGGCTGCATCTTGTATTCGCGGAAGAATGCCAGAGCCGAAGAGTGGCTTTCGCCCATCAACTGCGGTGACTCATTCTCTTTGGTGTAGACGGATTGCCAAGGGGGGCATATCGCCCCCCCTGGACTGAGAAAGAGCCGGACGTACTCCCGCTCGATATCGATGGGATCCACCGCGAGAGCTTCGAGCCACCGGGAGCCGGAGGGAAGGGCCTCCTGAGCGGCGGCTCTCAGCTCTTGCGGATGCGTGGACAGCAGACAATTGCCGGCAAACAGGTAGTGCGCGGAGGTCATGAAAGCTTCTCCAGGTTGACCACCGCGTCCATAATGCAACTGGCGCCGCCAAAATTGCCTGCCTTCACGGCATCATCCATGGACTGCGCGGGTACGAGATCGCCGTCGCGCACGCCGCGCCCTCCGGCGAGGCTCATGCGCCGGGACCGGTGCCCGAAGCCGTGCGCCACCATCACGCAATCGGGACGGATGCGCTCGGTGAGTTGCGCGGGCAGTTCGATGGCGCCGACACGGGAGCGGATGCGCACCATGTCTCCGTTCTTGATTCCCAGCTTCGTAGCCAGTTGCGTGGGGATCAATGCCGAATTCGTGGGGAACATCTCATTGAGAATGGCGTTATTCTGCGTGGTGTTGCGCTTGTGCACGCCGGGGATGAAGGTGAGGTAGTAGTAGGGGTATTCGTCAGAGGGCAGCTCCCGTTTGGGATGCCACTTGGGCAGCGCTTCGGCGCCTTTGTCCGCGAATTGCGGGACGTAGATCTGGCATTTGCCTCCCGCGACGTTGAACGTGGTGCGAGGCACAAACGGCTGCTGCACGGTGTGGATGCCTTTGGCGGCGAATTCGGCGAAATTGGCGCCGAGTCCGGCCCGCCGCGTCTTCTCGTCGAGCAGCGCGTTCGGGTTAATCCATTCGCCCGCCGGCGTCTTGAAGTAATCCGGCGCCAGACGCTTGCCGAGTTCGATGGCCACGTAACCGATCCCTTTGGTTTCAAAGATGGGCGCCGAGACGGCGGTGCGGGCCACCACCTGGGGCATCCTGGCTTCATACTCGCGTCCGACGAGGTCGCTTCCCTCCAGATAGATGGCCGATGGCAGCGCGATGTCGGCCATGCTGATGGTGTCGTTGGGCAGGAAATCCATGGCCACCATGAAGGGGATGGTGCGCAACGCGGCTTCGAGCTTGGTGGGCTCCGGGAAAGCGAGCGCGGTGTAGGCGTTGAAGAACGCCACCTGAATCATGCCGGGATACTGATTCATGATGCCGTCGGCGAGGGTGGAGAACATGCCGCTGCCGTCTTCGAGAACCAGCGGGAGTTTCTCTTTGCCATCGACGCGGCGGCCGGTTTTCGCCGGATAGGCTGGGGGCGGATATACGGCGTCGACTCCGGGAATGCTGACCGTTCGCGCGAAGTAGCGCCCGCCCGGCCGGTCAATGGTGCCGGCGAGGATGTTGAGGATCGAGATGGCGAACGACAACTGCGTGCTGTTGGCGTAGTTCGCCACGAGAGTCTTCTTGTGTGCGGGGACGATGGCAGGGCCGCTGGAAGAGAACTCACGCGCGATCCGTTCGATCTCAATCGCGGGAACGTCGCTCAGCGATTCGGCCCACTGGGGAGTGTACTCCTTGAAGTGATCGCGGATCTCCTTTTCGTACTGGCCGAAGTTGGTGTAGTTGTTGACGAACTCCTTGTTGTAGCGGTCCTCGGAGACGATGACGTTGATCATGGCCAACGCCACGGCCAAGTCGGAACCGGGGCGGATGGGATACCATTCGTCGGCGAAACGGCCGGTGGCCGAGTATTGGGGATTGAAGCAGACCACCTTGGCGCCGTTGGCTTTGGCATCCACGATGCCGTTGGCGTAGACGATCTTGTTCTTGGCGAGAATGTCCCA
>CALFYN010000824.1 GCA_937952345.1 uncultured Acidobacteriota bacterium | reverse complement strand
CATGCGTCTGGTGTTGCCGCTTGCGATCTCATATACCCAAACACTTCCCGCCTTTGTATAGACGACCCGCTTGTCATCGGGGGAGAGCTTTGGACTGGCAAGCCCATCGTCGTTGACGACAGGGGGGCTCAACTTACCGTAAGTGTCAATCCAGCGAAGAGTGCTGCTGCCGCGGTGGGCACGGCGGTAAACAGCAGTCCCATCGCGGGCCGCATCGAAGTGTGTGTACCCGATGTTGCTCTGAACCAGCAAGCCGTCCAGCACGGGCGTGGGAGCGCCCATTAACTCCAGTTTGCCGGGGTGGAAAGGAATGGCGTAGAGGGTTCCCTTGTCTACGTAGGCGAGCAGGCCGGAATCGAGGTAGCGGGGATAGTAGCCGCCTCCTTGCCGCAGTGATTTCCGCTGTCCGGTATTGAGGTTCAGCACTTCGATGCTCGCCTCGTTGAAGCTGTTCGGTGAAGCCGATGCGCTGAAGAGAATCGCCTTGGAACCGGGAAGGGCATGGGGAAAACGGTGCGTGACCTCCTTGCGTGCCGGGTCGAGGGTGGTAAGTGCCTGAGGAGTGCCGCCGGATTCGGGGATGCGGACCAGACCTGTGTCGGAGGCAAGGGAGGCAACTATGGTGCCGTCCTCCAGCCATGTAGCGCCTCGGGCGAGATCATTGGTGGGAATGGGGCAGAGCACGATGGGGGTGCCTCCCGTGGCCAGAATCTTGGACAGTTTCGACTCGCTGAAGTAGCCTATCCAGCGGCCATCCGGCGAAAAGAATAGACCTTGGCCGGGGCTTGCGGTGAGCAGTGTGGCTTTGGTCTCGTCGAGCCTTCGTGTAAACAGCTTGCGGGAATCGTCGAGGTAGGCAATGCGTGTGCCGTCGGGTGAAAGAATTACGCTCGAACCAGCAGTGAATGTCAGCGGCAGTTGCATGCCGAGATCGACGTCGAGTGTGACAAGGGGCCTTTCCACGGTGCGCGTGGCTTTGTATAGGGCGAAGCCGCAGGCGAGCAGCGCTACGGCAAGCGCGGCCGCCAGCACTGGCCATGTTCCGGATGGTTTGGATGCCATCGAGGGAGGCGCCGGCTTGGCTGGATTCTCCAGTGCGATGCGGGCTTCGCCGATCGCCTGCAGGCGCTTGCGGCGGTCTTTCTCCAGGCATCGCATGAGTAAAGGACGGAGGGCTACGGGGGCGGCTTCGATTTCCGGCTGCTGCGTCAGGACCTGAGCGAGGGTGTCGCTGATGGTTTCGCCGTCGAACATGCGGCGGCCGGTGGTCATCTCCCAGAGGACAATGCCAAAGGCGAAGATGTCGGCGCGGCGATCGACGGCGTGGCCGCGGGCCTGCTCGGGGGCCATGTAGCCGGCGGTGCCGAGGATGAAACCGGCCTGCGTGGCTGCTATGCGGGTGGGAGCGAGGGTTGGAGAGTTGGCCTGGCTGGGTGGGGGCTGGTCTGATTCGAGGGCCTTGGCGAGGCCGAAGTCGAGAACTTTGATTTTGCCGTCAGCGGTGAGCTTGATGTTGGCGGGCTTGAGATCGCGGTGGATGATGCCTTTCTCGTGGGCGGCTTCGAGGGCTTCGGCGATCTGGATAGCGAGGGGGATGGCTTCGGTTTCGGGGACAGGACCCTGGGAGATGCGGTCGTGGAGGGTGGGACCGTCGATCAGCTCCATGACGAGGTAGTTCGGGCCGACGTCGTGGAGGGTGCAGATGTTGGGGTGATTGAGGGAGGCGATCAACTGGGCTTCGCGGGCGAAGCGTTCGGTGAACTGCTCGGCGGAGACTTTGATGGCGACTTCGCGCTGTAGACGGGTGTCGCGGGCTCGGAAGACCTGGCCCATGCCGCCTTCGCCCAGGGAAGCGAGGATCTCGTAGGGGCCGAGGCGCTCGCCTGGGGAGAGAGGCATTGGGAGATTGTATCAGGACTGGGGGAAAAGGTCGTCGAAGGATTCGGCGGTGAGGGCGCGGTCGGCGATGGCGTTGAGATCGGCTTCGGAGGCGGTGATCAGGCGCTGTTCGATGGAGGCGGGAATGGGGCCGAAACGGGCTTGGAGGAGACGGCGGAGGATGGCGCGTTCTCCTTCCATACGGCCCTCCACTCGACCCTTCTCGTGGCCCTCCTCCAAATGGCGGCGGAAAGCGGGGCCGAGCACTTTGTTGTTGAGGACGACGTCGATGGAGAGTGGCATAAGAG
>CALFYN010000823.1 GCA_937952345.1 uncultured Acidobacteriota bacterium | reverse complement strand
ATTGGCAAGGATGTCCCGGTGCTGCCCGTGCGGCAGGCGGCGATCATCGGCGCGGGAACGATGGGCGGCGGGATTGCCATGGTGTACGCCAACGCCGGTATTCCCGTGCGGCTGAAGGAGACAACCCAGGAAGCGCTCGACCGCGGCATGGCGACGATCCGGCGCAACTATGAAAACTCGGTGAAACGCGGGCGGTTTACGCAGGCTTACGCGGAACAGCGGCTGGCGCTGATTACGCCGCAGTTGTCGTGGGATGGCTTCGAGCAGGCGGACATCGTCGTCGAAGCTGTCTTCGAGAACATGGAGTTGAAGAAGCAGGTTTTCGCCGAGATCGATGGCATCGCGAAGGCCGATGCCATCCTCGCCTCGAATACGTCGACGCTCGATATCGACGCTATTGCTTCGGTGACGAAGCGGCCGGAATGGGTGATTGGGCATCATTTCTTCAGCCCGGCGAACGTGATGCGGCTGCTCGAAATCGTGCGCGGGAAGGCTACCAGCAACACGGTGATCGCGACGTCGATGGATCTGGCCAAGAAGCTGCGCAAGGTGGGCGTGCTGGTGGGCAATTGCCGCGGATTCGTGGGCAACCGCATGTTTGGGCCGTATTGCCGCGAATCGATCTTCCTGGTGGAAGAAGGCAATACGCCGGAGCGCGTGGACGGGGCGCTGTATCGTTACGGCATGGCAATGGGGCCGCTGGCGGTGCAGGATCTGGCCGGGCTCGATGTGGGCTGGCGTATTCGCAAGGAGTACAAGCATCTGGAAACGCCCGGTGTGCGGTATCCCGAACTCGATTCGCTGCTGTGCGAGCAGGGGCACTACGGGCAAAAAACAGGAAAAGGCTTTTTTGTTTACGACGCCAATCGCAAGGCTTCGCCGCACGCGGAGGTGATGAAGATGGCCGCGGAGTATGCGGCAAAGGCCGGCATTGAGCAGCGCGAGGCGAGCGAGGAAGAGATTGTGGAGCGCTGTGTCTATGCGCTGGTGAACGAAGGAGCGCAGTTGCTGGAGGAGGGGTTCGCGCTGCGCAGCGTGGACATCGACATCGTGTACCTGAACGGCTACGGGTTTCCGGCCTGGCGCGGCGGCCCGATGAAGTACGCCGATCTAACGGGATTGGACAAAGTGTGCGCGAAGATTCGCGAATTCGGAGACCGCTTCCCTCATCCGTTCTGGAAGCCGGCTCCGCTGCTGGAAAGACTGGCCGCGGAAGGATCCACCTTCAGCGCCTACGACAAAGGACGCGTATGAAACTGCTTTGCCTGTTGCTTGCCGTTGCGGCGATGGCGGAAGTGCCGTCCAAGGATGCCCGTTGGGACGCGGTGGAGGGAACACGCTATTCCTTCGCCATGCCGAACGCGCGGACAAAACCGGAATGGGAGCAGCGGCGCGCGCATCTGCGCCAGCAGGTGCAGGCGGCGGCGGGATTGCTGCCGATGCCGCGGCGCGAGGCCGTGAAGGCGACGGTGTTCGGCAAGTTGGAGCGCGACGGGTATTCGATCGAGAAGGTGTACGTGGAAACACTGCCCGGCTATTATCTGGGCGGCAATCTATACCGGCCGCGCGGGAAACAGGGCAGGTTTCCCGGTGTGTTGACACCGCACGGGCATTGGAAGAATGGGCGCCTGGAGCACACGGACCTGGCGTCCATCCCTGGGCGTTCGATCAATCTGGCACGGCAGGGCTACGTGGTGTTCGCCTACGACATGGTGGGCTACAACGACACCAAGCAAACGCCGCACGCCTTCGGCAATGACCGCGAGCATTTGTGGAACTTTCATCCGTTCGCGCTGCAGACGTGGAATTCGCTGCGGGCGGCCGATTTCCTGGCTTCGCTGCCGGATGTGGATGCCGGGCGATTGGCGATGACCGGAGCGTCGGGCGGCGGGACGCAGACGTTTATTCTGGCGGCCATCGATGAGCGCATCGGCGTGGATGTGCCGGTGAACATGATCAGCGCGAGCATGCAGGGCGGATCGCCCTGTGAGAATGCGCCGGGTCTGCGGCACGATGCGACGAACGTGGAAGTTGGCGCGCTGATGGCGCCGCGGCCAATGCTGCTGGTTTCGGCCACCGGCGACTGGACAAAGAACGTTCCGCTCATTGAATTTCCGGTGATCCGGCAGATTTATTCGCTGTATGACGCGGTATCGCGCGTCGAGGTGGTGCAGTTCGATTCCCCGCACAACTACCACCAGCGCAGCCGCGAGGCGATGTATACCTTCTTCGGCAAGCACGTTTTGCATCGCGATGCGGGCCCGGTGGTGGAACAGCCCTTCACCGTGGAGAAGGCGGAAGATATGCTGGTCTGGCACGGACGGGAACTGCCGCCGGGGGCGGCGAGCTACGAGCAGGTCTTCGCGGCGTGGAAAGAGGTGACTGCGGTGGCAACGCCGGATCGAGAGGCGCTACGCTACGCGCTCAGCGTGGAGATTCCGGCACAGGTCCTGTCGCACCGCGTCGGCGATCGCGTGAACCTGTCGCGCGCGGGGCGTTGGGATCTGGTGCGGGGAGTGTTTCGGGATGGCGCGGGGGCGCCGGTTTTGGTGGTCCATCCGGAGGGGGCCGAGGCGGCCCGCCAGGCGGAAGCCGTTGCCGGGCGTCCCGTGCTGTGGATCGACGCATGGGGCACGGGTGAGGCGAAGGGCTCGCGCGACACGAAGGCGAATCACTTTTACACGTTCCATCGCACCGATGCGC
>CALFYN010000822.1 GCA_937952345.1 uncultured Acidobacteriota bacterium | reverse complement strand
CACGGCCGCGCCCTTCGATCCCGTTGCCGCCCAATATTCCGGGGAATAATCCTCCAGGCGCGCCGACTGAATCAGAGGCGGCTCTTCCACCGTCAACGCCTCGATGAATACATCCTTCGCTTCCGATTCCAGAGCCCCCGGACCTGCCGTGTGCTCCAGCCACATCATCTCGGTATACCGCGCCAGCCCGTTGATT
This sequence comes from uncultured Acidobacteriota bacterium, assembly GCA_937952345.1. Classification (GTDB taxonomy): domain Bacteria; phylum Acidobacteriota; class Terriglobia; order Bryobacterales; family Bryobacteraceae; genus CADEFT01. The sequence goes on along the minus strand of CALFYN010000822.1, from coordinate 25,359 downwards.
ATCCAAATGTGATTCCGCGTCGCGGGCCCAATCATGTTTCCCAGCCACTGCCGCGAAAGCTGGTTGGCAATCAGCCGCGTGTTCGCCTGCTGCCCGATCCCGCGCGGCGAAAAGAACAGGACACCGGGAGCCGAATACCCGTTCGGAGCGCCATCCTCCGTCTCCATCACCGCCAGATTCGCCGAAGGAGCCAGCCCGTACAGCGACGTTTCCCAAGTCAGGATCTTTCCGATTTCTTCGCCATAGGTCCGAGCCATCTCCGCACCTTTGCGGAAATATAGGGTACTGGTCACGCCCTCGGAAGAAACCCGCAGCCCCTCATCCTTCACCACGCCAATGCTGCCCGGGAAAGCCGGTTGGGTCACATCGAAGGTATAGACTTCCTTGCCGGAAACGGTCTCCTTCAATTCCCGTCCGCTCGCCAGAACCTTGTATCCTTCGGGCACGCTGATTTTCAATTGCGCGGTGTAGCGGTCCACCTGGTAGTCATTCATCGGGAACCAGCGCGAGGGATAGAGCAAAAACGCATAATCGTTCTGAATAGAGGCGAACTTAATGCCGTAAATCGGGCTGTCTTCCTGCCCGCTCAACCGTCCTTCGTAATCGAAAACGAGCGTGATCGGCTTGCCTTTTTCAAGCGGCTCGTTGAAGCTCAAGCGCACCGTGTAGTCCTGGTGATTGCGCGACATTGGGACGGACCGGCCCTCGCCGTCCGTCACCTTGGTGACCGTCAAAGCATTGTTCAGTTCAAACGCCAGCCCGCCCACACGGTCTTCCGACGGCGTCAGCTTGATCGAGGCGCGCGCGCCCAGCGTCTGCGTCCGTGGATTGATGTCCGCTTCGAGCACGTAGTGCTCGATGTCGAACTTCGCCCGGCGGTCGCGATCTTGCGCAGGCAGCGTCGCCGCGGCCAGCAGCAGTCCCGCCAAGCCCGGCAACAGCAGTGAACGGCGAAATGCGGTGGTCATGAAAAACTCTCTCTGATGATGCGTGCCGCGCGAACCATGGGATCCACTTCACTTTCCAGGCGGGCTCGAATTTCGCCAAGCCCGCGGCGCATCTCCTGGAGCGCCTGTTCATCGTGAAGCAGCTTCATCGTCTCTTGCGCGATCCGCTCTCCTGTCATTTCATTCTGCATCAATTCCGGCGCCAGCCGTTTTTCCGCAATCAGATTCACCATCGAATAGAACGGTACATCCACCAGAAAACGGCCCAGCATCCAACTGACGCCTGTCACTTTGTAATACGTAATCAACGGGGTACCCAGCAGTGCGGCTTCCATCGTCACGGTGCCGCTGGCGGCCAGCGCCACGGAGGCGTGTGCCAACACGTCCCAAGTTTCCCCTTCAATCACTTGGATGGTTCGCCGCGAAATCCGTTCCCGAAAAAATGCGCCACCGGCTTTTTCCGCAAACCCGAGGGGAGCCGCAAGCACATAAGAAGCCTCCATTTGGCGCTCCATGAGCCCCACGGCTTCATCCAAAGGCGGCAGGTGCCGGGCAATCTCCCCCCTACGGCTTCCCGGCAACAGCGCGACCAGCGGCTTCGCCCCATCCAAACCGTGCTTCCGCAACCATTCCCCACGTTCCATCGATGGCTTGACGATCCGCGCCAGAGGATGCCCGATGTAGTGCGCATCCACTCCCCGGTGGCGATACCACTTCTCTTCAAACGGGAACAAACACAACAACTTACGGATCGTATGCCGCATCTGCCGCACCCGCCCTTGACGCCACGCCCACGCCTGCGGCGCCACCAGGTAGAAGACCGGAATCCCCATCGCCCGCACCTTCTTCGCCACCCGCAAATGGAAATCCGGACTGTCCGTCAGAATGACCAGGTCCGGCCGCCGCTCGGCGATGGCCCGCAGCAACTTCCGGTATTCCCCATAAATCCGCGGCAGGTGGGAAAGCACTTCCACCAAGCCGACCACCGACAAGCTTCGCGCATCCACCACCGCCTCAACGCCCGCCTGCTGCATGCGCGGACCCGCGCACCCGAACCACTCCACCCCAGGCCAATCCCTGCGCAATTCGCCCATCAGCGCCGAGGCGTACAAGTCCCCCGAACTCTCGCCCGCCGATATGAAGATTTTCCTTGGGATCATTGCGGCCAGCACCGAGGACCAGCGCCTTGGTACCATGGTAGCAACTCGATGTCTCAATCCGACTTCGCCCGCATCAGCGTGGCTGATTTCGTGGAGCGATTCCGGCCGGAGATGGTTCCCCTTACCAACGCCTTCTCTTTCTTTTTCGCCGGCATCCCACTCTCCGATGAAGATGTAAAAGAATACCTGGAGGATCCCATCGCCGCCCTCCCTCCGGAGGTGGTGACGATCCTGCCGAAGACGTACGTCGTGCTGGTTCCCTACCTCGAGCGCGCCAACGGCAAGGAGAAACGCCACGGTGCGCAAGTCCCCGGATCGCGCGAGGTCATTTCCCTGGACCCGCCTCCCGAGAACAAGTCCATTACCCACCTCCACTTCCGCAATGCCCATGGCGCCGACCTGCTGTTCGCCATCAAAGGCATGGAAGTCGCCGACTACCACTACTATTTCTTCCGCCAGATCGCGACCCTTGCCGAGGCCGCCCTCTCGGAAAGCGCCCGTGCGGAATACCACGGCATCCTCGCCGAGGAGCTTAGCGCACGCGTTCATGGCGAAGTGGACGAGGAAAGCTGGCGCCAGAAAATGGCTCTCCGCCGCGGCAACAAAGTTCGCCGCGACACCAAAGCCTTCCGCACCTACGCGTCGCGATCCTTCATCGATACCGCCACGCTCTACCTGCACGGCATTTGTTGCGATATCGATGTGGAAACGGGCCCGCGCCAGCTACCCAGCCGCTATCTGCGCAAGCGCCTCGTCTGGCTGGAAGGCATCTATCCGCCTCCTTCCGGCTACGCTGTCTTTCCGGAAGAGCTCAACGAGTCCTCCCGGACTAATCCTGCATAACTCCATTGTGCGAAAAGGGTTAGTCCGGAACGCCTAGTCTGTTCGAAGCGTTCTCTTAGGACTGTACTCGGTTTTTCACCCGACAAGCTCCGGTACCCGTCTTCCAGTACTTTCTTTTCAACGAAAAAAGTACTCCGGTATTGTTCACCTATACATCTCCACCGCACACAATAAGCCTACAGAAACATTCTGCAAACAAACCAGCGGGAGAGATCAATGGAAATCTTACGAGGCACGATATTTTCGGAAGATCCGAACCTGCGGGAACAACTTGAAGATGTACTCGGCAAGATCAGGGCCTTTAGCCTGGTGCGCCACAGCATTTCCGGGTTCCCGACGGCGGAACGGCTCACAACTTTTCTGGAGGTTCAGGCTCCAGCAATTATTTTCATCGATATTTCTGATATCGACCGCGCGATACAGCTCGGAAACCTTGTCCACAGCATCACGAGGAATGTGCAATTGGTGGCCGTCGCAGCGAAGGAAGACTCCAGTCTTCTGCTCACGGCCATGCGCGCGGGCATGCGAGAGTATCTGGCCGCCCCCTTCACCATTAACGAGGTCGTTGCGGCCCTGTCCCGGCTGAAGGAAATCCTGCAGGCCAATCCTCCATCGAACGAGTACAACCAGAACGTGTACAGCTTCCTCCCGGCCAAGCCGGGCTCGGGAGCCTCCACCGCCTGCGTCAATCTCGGATTCGCCCTAACCAAGTCCCCGGAAAGCCGCGCCGCGCTTCTCGACTTCGACATGCATTGCGGCGTGCTCGACTTTCTTCTCAAACTGCCGCAGGGCTTCTCTGTTCGCGATGCCGCCGAGCACGCCGCACACATGGACGACGCCATCTGGATGCGCATGGTCACCCCCGTCGGCCGCGTGGATGTTCTTCGCGCCGGCAGACCCCGTGAGTACGACTCTCAACTCCCCGAGGATTTCGCCTCCGAACTCGTCGGCTTCGCGCGCCGCCACTATCAAACGGTTTGTCTCGATCTCAGCGGCCACTTCGACAAGATCTCCGCCGCGGTGCTCCAGCAATCCAACAAGATCTTCCTGGTCACCACTCCGGAACTGGCGGCCCTTTATGCGGCGCGCCGGTCCATGGAAATTCTCGAAACGCTCCATCTCAAGGACCGGGTCAACATCATCCTCAATCGCGCCAATTCTCAGAAGATCAACCAGGATCAGGTGGAAGAACTCCTCGGCACCTCGATCTACGCCGCCATACCCAACGACTACCAGGCCGTGCAGGATTCCCTCACCGCCGGCCACTGCATGGCGCCCAGCACTCTCGCCGGACGCCGCTATCACGAAATCGCCGACCGCCTCATTGGCCGCAAGCCGCCAGAGCAGAAGAAAAAATCCCTCTTCGGCGTGTTCGGCAAGCTGACCATGAAGGCCGCCGCGGTGAATTAGAAACTACCGCTTTGTGGCGGCTTCCAGAGCCTCCAGCTCTTTGGCTGCCTCGACGAACTTCCCTTGTCCGCTCAACTCCCGGTAGCGCTGCAAGTGACGTCGAATCTGATCCAGCTTGCGCGCCAGTTCGGGATCGCCGGCCGCCGCGGGCGTTGGCGGCGCGCCGCTGGAAATCGATGGGGCAGGCTCCTTGGGAACCGGAGCTTGCGGGCTCATCGTAGCCAGCTCCGCCAGCGCCTGCTCGTATGTGTCCGCATAGATCAGCGAGTTGCCCGTAGCGATCACCACCTTCTTCAGCTGCGGCATTCTCGCCTCACTCGCTTGGATATAAATGGGCTCGATGTACACAAACGTGTTGTCCACAGGCAGCACCAGCATCTGCCCCCTCAGCACCCGGGAACCCTGCTGATTCCATAGCGACAGATCTTTACTGATGTTCTGATCCTGGTTAATCCGTGCCTCGATCTGGAGGGGTCCGAACACCAGCTCCTGCTTGGAGAGTTGCAAGAACAGTAGCTCTCCAAGCTTTTCTCCATCGCAACGCGCGGCCATGAACCCGATCAGATTGTCCTTGTTCCGCGGTGTAAACGGAATCATCAGCAGAAACTCCGGCGTCGTCTCCCCAGGCAACGTCGCCACGACATAGGTGGGCGACGACATCTCCGGTTTCCCATCCTGCGAATTCAGATACCGCGCAATGTCCCACGCATCTTCCTTGTTGTAGAAGGCTTCCGCGTCCAGCATGTGGAACGTACGGTACATCTCCGCCTGCACCCGGAACAGCGTCTCCGGATACCGCGCATGCTCCCGCAATTCCTCCGGCATCGCCGATGCTTTTTCGAGCAGATTCGGAAACAGCTTCGCGTACGCCTGGATGATCGGATCCTCTTCGTCAAACACGTACAGGTGCACCGTTCCGTCGTAGGCATCCACCGTCGCCTTCACCGCGTTCCGCATGTAGTTGGCGCGCCCCGTGCCTGCCAGTCGCACCCGCGCCGCGTACGGATGCGCATCCGATGTCGTGTAGGCGTCCACCATCCACACCATGCGCCCCGATGGCGTCAGCACAAGGTACGGATCCCCGTCCCAACTCAAGAATCCAGCCAGTTCGTTCAGCCGCTCCCGCACGTCGCGGCGGATCATCATCCGGCTCTCCGGCGTCAGGAATCCCGTCAGTACAATATTCCAATCCGTGTACGCCAGCGCCGCAGCCAGCCGCATTCCGAATCCGGATATCGGGAATCCGCCCTTGCCGTCGTACCGCGTATGCACGTTCTCGGCTCCGGATGGATAATTGAACTCCGGCTGCGCCGTGCGGACAAACACCGGCTCATGCGTCACTTCCCCGTAGTACAACTCCGGCCGCGTCAGCTTCAGGCTGGGCGTCCGTATTTCCGGCGGCGCGTTCTGGATGAACAGGAGCGGCAGCCCGTCCCGCGTGATCCGATTCGCCTCCGCCAGTACCAGCCCATAGCCATGCGTATAAATGAAGTGCGGATTCATCCACCGGCTCTGCGCATCGCCGCTGAGTTGCCGCACGTCGATCTCTCGCGGCGTCAGCATCACTTGCCGCAGTTGCCCGTCGATCCGGTAGCGGTCCACGTCCGTATCGCGAAACACATAGTACGGCCGCAATGCCTGAATCTGCGTCACCGTATCGTGAAAGGCCCTCCAGTCCCACAACCGGATGTTCTCAAACAGCGCTTTGTGCTGCGCCGGATTCACCTTCGTCTCAATCGACGCCTTGAACTCCATCTCGCGCGATCGCTTGTCCAGACGATATGCCGTCCGGGTCGCTTGAATGTGCCGCTCAATGTAGGGCTTCTGCAGCGAGATTTCGTTCGGGCGCACATACAACGCGTGCACAATCTGCGGCACCACGGATTCAATCACCATCGGCACAATCACTGCCGCTAGAATCAATACCCATCGGCGCAGGAACACCAACCCCGCGCCCGCAACCACTCCGAGTATGCTCACCCACCGCAGCGGCAACTGGATCCGCTCGTCCACATAGTCGATCCCCACCATGAACGCATGATCCTTGGTGAGAAACTCAAACCGTTCCATGTACCGGTTTGCCGCCAGCGCCAGTAGAAACAGAACCAGCGCCCCGCGCAGAAACATCGAGTCGTGGAAGAACTCCCTCAGATGATCCAGGCGCATCTCCGGCACTTCGATGTTCCCGTCTTCCGTCAATCGCGGCCGGTTCTCCCGTACGAACCAGTACACCCGAGTCCCCAGATACACCGCGCACGTCAGGAACGAAATCGTCAGCACCACCCGCAGCAGCATTTCGTAGAACGGCAGTTCAAAGAAGTAGAACGAAAGCCCCTGCCCGAATACCGGATCTTTCCATGTCCCCGCGGGGACCTGCTTTCCGCCGAAATACAGTACCGCGGTCCAATTGTCCACCGCGGCGCTTCCCGCGATGTAGGAGATCACCAGTAGCGCCAGAGTCGCCAGCTTCGCGTACCCCGGGAATCGCGAAAGCCCGAAGCCGGCTGCTTTCATCGCCCGCGCATGCGCCAGCCATAGCACCACGAAGGCCAGCGCCGCCGCCACCAGCGACGGGATCACCCCATACAGGATCATGCTGACCAGCGTTTCGAACTGGCGCATCTCCTTCCACCACTCATACTCCAGCACCCACTCCGCCACTTTCCGGACCATGCTCAGCCCGAAAAACAACACGATCATCAGCACCGCGATCCACGGTGTGCGGTCCGGCCGGGGTCCTGGCATCGGAATTACTCCTTGTCTCTTCTCCATACGAAGCGTCCGTTCACGATCGTTGCCATTGGCCCGCCGCGAAATTCACGCCCATGGAACGGTGTGTTCCTGCTCTTCGAGTGCGACTTGTTCACATCATACTTCCATGCCGACGCGGTATCGAAAATCGTCACATCCGCTGGACGTCCGGCAGCCAGCGTGCCACGCTCCAGGTGCAGGATTCGCGCCGGCGCAACCGTGAACAACTCCACCAGCTTCGCCAGCGGTATGCGCCCGCCCTCGACAAACGTCTCCAGTGAAAGGGCAATCGCCGTCTCCAATCCGAGTATCCCGAACGGGCAGCGCTCGAACTCCTGCATCTTCTCGCTGCCCGGATGCGGCGCATGATCCGTCGCAATGGCGTCAATCGCGCCAGAGACAATCCCGTCCACCGCCGCCCGAACATCCGCACGCCCACGCAACGGCGGCTTCATCTTGAAATTGCTGTCGTAAGGAATGATATCCTCATCCGACAACGCGAAGTGATGCGGGCACACTTCGCTGGTCACCGGCAAACCCATCGCCTTGGCATGCTGCACCATCGCAATGGAGTTACGTGACGAGATGTGCGCCACGTGAAACCGCGCACCGGTCACCTCGGCAAGCAAGATATCGCGCGCCACCATTACGTCTTCCGAACACGCCGGAATCCCGCGTAACCCCAACTTCACGGAAGTGAATCCCTCGTGGATATCGCCACCCGAACTCAAATGCAGATCTTCGCAATGGTCGATCACCGGCAGACCGAAGCTGTGCGCCATTTCCATCGCCCGGCGCATGACACGCGCATTCATCACCGGACGTCCGTCGTCGGACACCGCCACGATTCCGGCGCGTTTCATCGATCCGATGGAAGCCAGTTCCTCGCCCGCGCTACCCTTCGTAATCGCGCCGATCGGATACACGTTCACCACGGCATTACGCCGCGCCCGCTCCACAATGTAGCTGGTCACCGTCGCGCTATCGTTCACCGGCTGCGTATTCGGCATGCAGCAAATGGACGTGAATCCACCCGCCGCCGCCGCCCGCGAGCCGCTCTCAATCGTCTCCGAATGCTCGAATCCCGGCTCGCGCAGATGCACATGCATGTCGATGAACCCGGGAGCCACAATCATCCCCGCGGCATCGAATACCTCCGCGCCCACCACATCGAGATTCTTTCCGTACCCGGCAATGCGGTCGCCTTCAATTAGAAGATCCGCCGTTCCCTCGAAATTCGCGGCAGGGTCAATCACCCGCCCATGTTTGATCAGTAACTTCGACATGGCTTAGTTCATGATCCTTTCGAGCACGGCCATCCGCACTGCAATCCCGTTCTCCACCTGGTTCAGGATCACCGAACGCTGCGAATCCGCCACGTCCGATGCAATCTCCCTCCCGCGATTGATCGGACCCGGATGCATCACCAGCACATCCGGCTTCGCCAGATGCAGATGCTCCACCCGCAGCCCGTAGAACGGATAGTATTCGCTCGCCGGGAACGGCGATTCGTTCTGCCGCTCCAGTTGCACGCGCAACATCATGATCACGTCCACGCCGTCAATCGCCTCGCGCATGTTGTTCGTCAGCCGCACTCCCGGAGCCAGCCGCGCCATATCCGGCGGCAGCAGCGACGCCGGCCCGCACAGCACAATGTCGGCCCCGAACTTCGACAACAGATGAATGTTGGAGCGCGCCACGCGGCTATGCACGATATCGCCGATGATGGCCACCCGCAGATCTTCGAGCGACGCCCGGTGATCCAGAATCGTCAGCGCATCGAGCAGCGCCTGCGTCGGATGCTCATGCGTCCCATCCCCCGCGTTGATAATCGGCGTCGGCAGATAGCGCGACAGAAAGTGCGGAGCCCCCGATGCGGCATGCCGCATGACGATCGCATCCGGCTTCATCGCCGCCAGCGTATTCAGCGTGTCCACCAGCGATTCGCCTTTCGACACGCTCGAACCCGACGCCGTAATCGAGACCGCGTCTGCTCCCAATCGCTTGGCGGCGATCTCGAAGCTCGTGCGCGTCCGCGTCGATGCCTCGAAGAACAGATTCACGATCATTCGTCCCCGCAGCAGGTCCAGGCGTTTGTTGCTTTGGTTCTGCAGCGGCTGAAAATCCTTCGCCCGCGCCAGTATCGCTTCGATGTCTTCGCGCGGCGAATCCTCGATCCCTAACAGTCCCTTTGCCATTTTTTAATCGGTGCGCTCTACCAGCAGCACTTTCTCCATACCATCGATTTCGTTGAATTTGACCTCGATGATCTCTTTACTAGTTGTCTGCACCATGCGGCCCACGTAGCGTGCCTCGATCGGCAACTCGCGATGGCCGCGGTCGATCAGCGCCAGCAGTTGCACCCTCGCCGGCCTCCCATGATCGAACAAAGCATCCAGCGCAGCCCGAATCGTACGTCCCGTGTACAGGACATCGTCCGTCAACACGATATCCATCCCGACGATGGAAAACGGGATCTCCGTCGCGCTCACCACCGGCTGTTGCCCGACCGTGGAAAGATCGTCGCGGTAGAGGTTGATATCCAGCACCCCCACCGGAACCTCGCGGTTCTCAAGCGACCTGATCTTCGCCGCCAGGCGTTTGGCCAGTGGCACGCCGCGCCGCCGGATCCCGATGAAGGCCAGTTTGTCGAGATTCTCCGTGTTCTCCAGAATTTCATGCGCCAGCCGGACCAAGGTCCGATCGATCTCGGAAGCGCTCATCAATTGTGCTTTTTCACGCGTTGCGGACATATCTGACCGTCAAGCGTAACACGTTGCCCGCCCCACAGGGCCTCCCGCCAGCTACCATAGAATGGGTGAGAATTCTCGACGTCGGCTGCGGCCGCAACAAGTTCCCGGGCGCCATCGGCGTCGACCGCAACCCGGCCGGCAAGGCCGACGTGCTGTGCGACCTCGACCACTTCCCCTATCCCTTCCGCGACGCCACCTTCGACGAAGTCCGCGCCGTTCACGTCATCGAGCACGTCGCCGACGTCATCAAAACCATGGAAGAATTCCACCGCCTCCTCAAACCCGGCGGCCGTGCCTACCTCGCCACCCCGCACTACACCGACTTCAGCTCCTTCTGCGACCCCACCCACCGCTGGCACCTCAACAGCTATTCCTTCCGCTACTTCGGCGAAGACAACGCCGGCTTTGGCTACTACTCGCCTGTCCGGTTCCGCGAAGTCTCCGTCAAAGTGAAGTTGCTCGCGCTATGGCGCTACCTCGGCTTCGAGATTCTGGTGAACACCTTCCCCCGTTTCCGCCGCTTCTGGGAGCACTACCTCTGCTATGTCGTGCGCGGCAAGGTTCTCGAGTTCTGGTTCGAGCGGCTGTAGAGCACTACCTGCCCATCGAGTCCATCGAGTTCCGGTTCGAGAAGTGTGCAGCGTGTTCGGAACAAACGTGCCTCCGGATGAATGAAAAGGAACCGTCACCCGCCGGCCGTCGGCATGTCGATACCTCTGGTGGCCGCCCCGTTGTCCGGCGAGCACAAAACCATCTCTCAGCAAAGCTTGAGTCAACTGCCTCGCGGTCAGCGATCGCAGCCTCGAGAAGTCAATCAATGCTAGGCATGCGCCCGGGTCGGAATGACCGACACGTGCATGCCTTCCAGCCGCTCCACACCCGGAGTGCTCGACGGAAGCGCCACGCCTTCCTCCAGAAGTTCATCCACAATCATGTGGACAACCTCATCGATATTTTTCAATGCTTCTCTCTCAGTAGAACCTTGCGTGACAGCGCCCTATTTTCTCAACGCCGGACAATAGGCATGCCAGCCGCTGCCATCGGGTTCAACGACCACCTGAAATGTATAGGTAGTGTACATTCTCGCAACATTCAACTGCCACCTCATTTTACACTGCGCAGTCCCGAATGCCACGAGAAAGCAATCTGCATAGCGTGCTGGACCAGTCGCTCTGCTCGATATTTCCGATCGCCCTAATCTCCTGTACCATCTCCACGGGCAATCGAATCCCAACCAGCCTTTCCTTCTTCATCGCCGCCCCAAATTACCGCTCAATCGCCATCGGCCCAAACACCGGCACCGCCATATCCGCCTGATCCCGCAGATTGCAATACGGATCCTTCCCTGCCCCATAGCGCAGCGTCGCTCCTTCCGGCGGCGGAGCCGTCAGATACAACAGCACTTCATTCGGCGAATCCGCGTTCACTTCCGCCCGGAATATGGCCGGAATCATCGCCCCCTTCGCATCGTGAATGCTGAATCCCGAGATCCGCTCCGTACTCACCAGCCTCCCATTCACGCTGTGAAACGCCACCCGCAGGATGTTCCCGGAAAACTTCGCCGATCCCGGCCTCGGCCCGCGAAACAACTGCGGGCAATTCGACCCGCGCGGGAAGTTCTCATAACACGCCAGATTCGCCAACCGCTTGCCCAGCCGCTTCAGATCCTGCGTCCCCACATGAATCAAATCATCCAGCGCCAGGTCCACCGCCGGAGCCATCCCAATGCGCTTCAGCTTCGATTCCACCTGCAGTTGCGCCTGTTGCACCGCGTTCCACTCGTTCAGGTTCGTGTTGTTGATGAACCGTCCGATTTGCACGTAGTAAAACGGCAAATCCGGCTGGCCAAAATCCGACCGGAATGCTTCGATCAACTTCTCGAATTTCTCCTGAAACACCGGCGATGCCTTCGGACTGGCATCCGACTCGCCTTGATACCACAAAATCCCACGCACCTTTCCGCCAAGCAAATGCACACGCCGCAAGGTCGCGCCGTACAGCGATTCCCCGCCCTTCTCCTTCAATGCCGGATTCCATTGGTCCATCGACGTGCCGCCATGGGCGCACGGCACAAGCCCGATCGGCACACCCGTGTATCGCACCATCTGCACCGCGAACGGCAGCCCCAACCCCGCACCTTTCTTTCGATTGGCAATGTAATCCGTCAGCTTCTGCCCCTCATACCGCTCCAGTTGCCCTTCCTGGTTCTTCCGCCAGTGCACTTTGTCGGCCGCCCCCACCAGCAGATGCAGCGGTTCCTCGGCCAGCACCCACTCGTCAGCCTGATTGAAGCTGTGCACCAGTCCATTCGGCGGCTCGACATCCACTAAATCGCCCACGCCCTCCATGTTCGATTGCCCGGCCAGCACCCACAAATCGCCCACCAGAACATTGTTTACTGACGCAACGACATTGTTGGCCCGCACCTCGATCCGGTACGGTCCACCGGTCGGCAGATCGACCTTCGCCGTCCACTTATTGGCGGCGATCTTCCCCGCGGCACTCCAGTCCTTGCCTGGCAGCGGCCCATACTTGCCTGTGGCCCGTATCTCTACGGCTCTTCCATTCAGGCTTGCGGCGGCGCCTGACAGGTTGACCGTGGCCAGTCCTTCATTGTCGCGCTGGAAAACCTGGTTATCCGAGGCGCCTGACGAGATCTCAATCCGTTGGGAAAATAGCAGTCCGGGGAGCAATAGCAGGAGGGAGCACTTCATAGAAACTAGCATTCTACAAAAAAGAGAAAGGACACGCCGCCTGTCCCGTGCGGCAATTTGCCGCAGAAGAGTCCTCCTCCACCGCCCCTGTCGGTTTTATATTGTGGGCGGCGCGTGGAAAGCGTGTGAACGTGTCCATGCAATCGTGTCGAAAGCTATCAAAGAACTTCGGTTTACGCTGGGCGTAAACCAGGGGGGAGAAAGGAACTGTGCTGCCGAACGGGCCTCCGATGCCCGTAGGGCAGCACAGCTTCTCTCTTGGGCCTACTCCTCCGAATCAGGCCCTTCACTAGGTAAGGCGTCAAATGGGTATCGGATTCCATCATGCCTCCCGAAAAAAAATGAAAAAAAGTCACGGAGCCCGTTTCACTGTCACGGGGCGTCCATTCCTCAGTTGGCTCGCCGCCTTCTGGCGTGCCGCTTCGTCGATCTTGATCCGGTTCACCACCTGTTTGGCCCCCGCATTTTTCGCCATCCGCGTGGCCACACCCTTGTGCTGCACCACCTTCACCTGCCCTTCGATGGTGGCAACTCCACCCCGCACAGTCACTTGCAGATTGTTCGAGGCAAGCTTCGACCGGGCCAGCCGCGCCCGGATGTCTTTCTCCAACTCCGCATCCGGAATCGCGGCCACCGCCGTCGCCGTCTTCTTCTTGGTTTCAGGCCCGGCCGCGAATGCGCCCATCAGTGCCAGCAGCAGCAGCAGAATCTTCATGTAACAGTAGTGCGCCGAAGAACTGTGCTATCTCTAGCAACATGCGGGCTATCTGCGTTCTTCTTGCAATTCAGACTCTGAGCGGCGCCGATTGGCCGCAATGGCGAGGCATCAACCGCGACGGCATCTCCCCGGAAGTAGGACTCCTCAAGTCCTGGCCCGAAGGCGGCCCGAAACAGATCTGGAAAGCCACCGGCCTCGGTGAGGGCTTCTCGTCCTTCGCCGTGGTCAAAGGCCGCATTTACACGCAGGGTCAACGCGAAAACCAGGAATACGTCATGGCCTACGATGCCGCCACCGGCAAGAAACTCTGGGAAACTCCCGCCGGTTCCGCCTTCCGCGAACGCCGCGGCCATGGACCCCGCGGAACCCCCACCGTCGACAGCACAGTTCTCTACGCCCTCTCCGCGGACGGAACCCTCGTCTGCCTCAACCTCGCCGACGGCAAGCAGCTCTGGAGCCAGAACATCGTCGATCGCTATAAGGGCGAAGTGCCTCATTGGGGCATCTCCGAATCGCCCCTGGTCGATGGGGATAGGGTCATCGTAACCCCCGGCGGGTCCGACGGCACCCTGGTCGCCCTCAACAAGAAAAACGGTTCTCCCCTGTGGAAAACGAAAGGCTCCGATGCCGCAGCCTATTCCTCCCCCATCATCGTCAACACCGGTGGCGTCCGCCAGTACGTCACCCTCACCAGTGGCGGAGCCGTGGGCGTCGCGGCCAATACCGGCGAGCTCCTCTGGCGCTATGACAAAGTGGCGAACCGCACCGCCAATATCGCCACCCCACTGTTCGCCAAGGATCATATCTTCGTTTCCACTGACTATGGCACCGGCTGCGCTTTGCTCAAAGTCGCTTCCAACACCGGCAAGGCTTCCGAGGTCTACTTCAACCGCGAGATGAAGAACCACTATTCGAGTTCTGTCCTCATTGGAGACCATCTCTACGGCTTCTCCAGCCAGATCCTTACCGCTATGAATTTCCTCACCGGCGATGTCGCCTGGCGGGACCGGACGGTCGGCAAGGGTTCCGTCACCTTCGCCGACGGTATGCTCTACGTCTTCAGCGAACGGGGGCAGATGGCCCTTGTCGAAGCCGCCCCGGATTCTTATAAGGAGAAGGGACGCTTCTCTATCCCCCCTGGCGACTTCAACACCTGGACTCCCCCCGTCATCGCCAACGGGCGTCTCTACCTTCGCGAGCAGGACAATCTCTACAGTTTCGATATCACCAAGCGCTGATCACGCCGCGATCGAGACACGCAACCAACTGAAACTAAAAAGGATCAGTGTCGCGCTGGCTCGCCCTGACCCACCCACCACGGTATAATCGAGGTCTGGTTGGCGCTGAATCGGGGCTGGGGTCACTTTACAAAATCTGACACGTTTTTCACCAGCACCCGGAAAATGACGAAACGAACCCAAGCCCGTCAGCCCCCGCGCCCCCTGCTAGAATGGGATCTGTGAGTCAACAGGACGTTACCCCGGCGGAGCAACTGCAGGATCTCCCGGTTTCCGCGAAAAAAGAAACGCCCCGAGGGGCGATTGCCGAATGGACCGTCACCATTCTCCTTCTGCTGTTCGGAACCACAACGCTCGTCCAGGCGTTCGTCATTCCCACCGGCTCCATGGAGGACACCCTCCTCATCGGTGACCACCTGCTGGTTGACAAACTCGCCTACTCACCTCCGGGCCCCATCAGCAAATACCTGCTCCCCTACAGCGATGTCCAGCGCGGCGACATCATCGTCTTCCGCTATCCCGTCGATATCCGCCAGACCTTCGTCAAACGCGTCATCGGCGTCCCCGGCGATCGCCTCCGCATCGAAAACAAGCAGGTCTTCCTGAACGGCAAGAAACTCAACGAACCATACAAGTACCACAAGACCGAATACATCGATACGTACCGCGACAACTTCCCGTCTACCCCCAACATGCGCCTGCTCGGCAAAGCCGACGAGATGCTGGAAAAGCACGTCGTCAACGGTGACGTAGTGGTGCCGCCCGGACTCTACTTCGCCATGGGCGACAACCGCGACTCTTCCCTCGACAGCCGCTATTGGGGATTTGTGCCCCGCGAAAACATCGTCGGCAAGCCACTCATCATCTATTGGTCCTACGACGCGCCCACGGAGCGCCTCGCCAGCCCCACCATCGGCCTCGACCACATCCTGGATCTGGCTCAGAATTTCTTCACCAAGACGCGCTGGCGCCGGACCTTCATGCTTATCCGCGCCCACAAGATCGTAGCGGAATAATCACCATGGCAAACGCGAATCATTACGGCCTCATTCTGGCCGGAGGGCGAGGCACGCGCTTCTGGCCCCGCAGCCGCAAGGCCCGCGCCAAACAGGTGCTCCAGTTTTTCGGTGAAGGCACGCTCATCCAGCAAACCGTGCAGCGGTTGGAGCCGGTGCTGCCCCCGGAGCGCATCTGGGTTCTGACCAACGATGCGCTGCGGCCCGAGATCGTACGCCAGTTGCCCCAGGTGCCGAAGCAGCAGATTCTGGCCGAACCGGCTGCCCGCAACACGGCGCCAGCCATCGGCCTCATCGCCCATATCCTCCATGAACTGAACCCCAACTCGGTCATGGGTGTCTTTCCCGCCGATCATTACATCACCAAGCCCGCCCGCTTCCTGCGTATGGTGCGCCCCGCTTTTCAGGCCACGGCAAACGGCGATCTGGTCGTGCTCGGCATCCAACCCCGATGGGCGGAAACCGGATACGGTTACATCGAGTTCCCGTCGGCTGTTGCAGCGGGTGCCACGAAAGCCTCACCTGTGCGGAGCTTTCGCGAGAAGCCGGATGCCACCACCGCCGCCGAGTTCGTGAACGCCGGCAACTTCTATTGGAACGCGGGCATGTTCTTCGGCCGTACCGCGGCATTCCTCGATGCCATGCGCGCCCATCTCCCGAAAACCGCCTCGCTGATCGCCGGCGTGCCGTCCATTCGCAGCCGCAGGTTCACCGCCACGCTTGCGGAGATCTTCCCCCGCTGCGAGAGCATCTCCATCGACTACGCCATCATGGAGAAGGCACGCAACGTCGCCGGCTTGGCCGCCGATGACATCGGCTGGAACGACGTCGGCAGTTGGAATGCCGTTTACGAGCTGATGAAACAGGATGGCTCGGGAAACGCCGCGCGCAGCGAAACCATCTTTCACCTGAGTTCCGGCAATTTTGTCGATGCCGCGGGCAAGTTGGTCGCCCTGGTCGGCGTGCAGGATCTGGTGGTGGTGGATACGCCGGATGCGCTCCTCATCGTAAACCGGCATCAGGCGCAGCAGGTCGGCGATCTGGTGAAGGTGCTAGAAAAACAAAAGCGCGATGTTTTGTTGTAGAGGCTAACGGCACGCGGCCCGGCGTAGTCGATCGTTTACCGCGCGCCACACTTCCGTTGCCGGTGGTTCTTCAATCGCGATCCATTCGAGTTGCGCCGCATCGGCCCGATGCAGTGCCTCATACAGAAACCGTGCATAGCGCATCGGATCGGCCGGCATGGGAATCGCCAGCTCGGCATCGGCGGGCCGCTCGATCCATAAATAAGCACCGCGGCCCGAAGGCAACTGCCCGTCCCGGACCAAGTGCACGGGAGTCCGCGGAGCGTAGTGCTTGTGATGCATTCCTGGCGATGGGTGCGCGCCTTCCACCGTGCCGCCAATCGCCACGGGGCGGCCGAGCGCTTCCTCCAGTTGCTCGCGGGAGATTATCCCGGGCCGCAGCAAAACGGGTTCTGCGCCGCTCAGGGAAAGCACGGTCGATTCGATGCCCACTTCGCAGGGGCCGCCATCGAGGATGCACTCGATGGCATCGCCAAATGCCTGCCGCACATGCCCGGCGGTGGTGGGCGATAGCTGGGTGAAGCGGTTCGCGCTGGGCGCCGCAATGGGTACTCCCGCGCGGCGGATGAGTTCGAGCGCCACCGGATGCGAGGGCATGCGCAGACCTACCGTGTCCAGGCCAGCGGTGACATTATCCGGCACATGCGCCGCCTTCGGAACCACCATGGTCAGCGGCCCTGGCCAGAACCGCGCGGCAAGCAGTTCCGCTGTTTCCGGCCAATGCCGCGCCAGTGAACGGGCCATTGCCTTATCCGCCACATGCACGATCAGCGGACTCGTCGCCGGACGGCCCTTCGCTGCATAGATGCGCTCCACGGCTGCCGGATCCAGCGCGTTGGCCGCAAGCCCGTACACCGTCTCGGTCGGGATCGCCACCAGCTTGCCTTCCCGCAGCAGCGCCGCCGCGCGCGTCAGTTCTGCATCGGTGATCATCGCGCCTATTCGGGGAGATCGTCTTTGGCGTCGCCCGCGGTTTTGCCCGTCTTGCGCCACACCAGGTAGGCGTGAATGAGCTCTTCCAGGTCGCCGTCCAGCACGCGGTCGACATCGCCGATCGCCAGCTTCGTACGGTGGTCCTTCACCATGCGGTAGGGAGCCAGCACATAGCTGCGGATCTGCGAGCCGAAGTTGATATCGAGCTTCGCGTCTTCGAGCTTCTTTTCTTCATCGCGCCGCTTGCGGATCTCGAGTTCGTAGAGCCGGGCCCGTAATTGCTTCAACGCTCCGGCGCGGTTTTTGTGCTGCGATCGCTCGTTCTGGCACTGCACCACAATGCCCGTGGGGAGGTGGGTCATACGGATGGCCGAGTCCGTCCGGTTGACGTGCTGGCCGCCCGCGCCCGAGGCACGGAACGTATCGACGCGCAGATCCTCAGTCTTGATCTCGATCTTGATCTCGTCGTCGACCTGCGGGATGACGAACACCGAGGCGAAGGAGGTGTGCCGCCGCGCCGCCGCGTCGAATGGCGAAATACGCACCAGCCGGTGTACGCCAACTTCGCTTGCCAGCAGCCCGAAGGCTTTGTCGCCGTTGACCTCGAAGGTCGCCGACTTGATGCCCGCGCCTTCCCCTTCCAGCCGGTCCGTGATAACGGCTTCGTAGCCCATCCGCTCGGCCCAGCGCAGGTACATGCGCAACAGCATCTCCGCCCAATCCTGGCTTTCGGTTCCGCCCGCGCCGGGATGAATCGTCACGATGGCGCTGTGCGAATCGTTCTCGCCGCTCAGCAGCATGCCCGTCTCGAGCACATGCAGGCGGCTGGAGAGCTGCGCGATGCCCTGCGCGATCTCGGAGGTAACGGATTCGCCCTCACCGGCCAGTTCGAACAGCGTGTCGATGTCCGAAGTCATCGCGGTGATCTGCGCATCGCTCGCCAGCGCCTCTTCCAGGCGCTTGCGCTCCTGCATCACCTTCTGGCTTTGTTCGGGGTTGTTCCAGAAATCGGGGTGGGAAACCTTTTGGTCGATAATCTCAAACTGCTTCCGTTTGCCGGGAGCGTCAAAGATAGCTCCGCACAGCGTCAGCCTGCTGGCGGAGCGGAACGTATTCCTTCTGAAGTTCTTCCAAAGTCATGCAACCTTCATGATAGCAAAGAGTAAAATGAGGGCATGCAGTCGAGCGGGCTGAATTTTCCGGATCCGATGGCGGGCGCGCTGTGTTACGTGCTGGGGCCGGTTAGCGGCGCTTTGTTCCTTTTTTGGAAGCGATATCGCGAGAACCGCTTTGTGCGTTTTCACGCATGGCAATCGATTTTCTTCAGTATTGGTGGGCTTTTGGCCCTGTCGCTTTTCGCGCTGGGGGCGGTACTTCTGCCGCTCGAGTACGTGGGGTGGGCGATGTTCGGAACCCTCGGATGCAATCTCGTGCTTGTCCTGCTGTGGTTTCGTGTCATCCTGAAGGCCTTGAACGGGAACGAATGGCACATGCCGCTGGCCGGGCCAATCGCCCGCGCCTGCCTCTGATTCCAAAGTCATAGTACTGCCGATTCCCTCCCCATAAGGGTTGTGAGGGGGTTGCTTTTTTCGCTTAACTCACGCGATAATTCAGGAAACTCGTATAAATTTGATGACCGCCAATATGGCAGCCAGCATTGTGGTGATTGCCACATCGGGCCCGTTGTTGGCCTACTGGCTGATCTGGTTCGTCCGAACCGAACGCAACTCGCGCCCTCCCGTCACTCCGCGATAGAAGACGCACGGAAGTGATCGAGGAGCAGTGGGTTCAGGCGGGCGGCATGGGTGATGGGGAGGGCGTGGCCCGCGGCGGGGAACTCGACATAACCGGAATCGGGCATGGCCTCGGCCAGGGCGCGCCCGTACGAGGGTTTGGCGATGCGGTCCAGCCTGCCGCTGACGACAAGAGTGGGAATGCCGGCGAGTTCCCTGAGGCGCGGCGTGGCGTCGTAGGCGCTCATCGCCGACAACTGCTTCATGGCAATGGGAGGCTGATCGGCCAGATCATGGCCGAACAGTTCCGCCATGCGTGCCGCCTGCGATTCGGGAGCCTCCACTAATTCGAGAAACGCTTTCCGCCGCCAGGACTTCAGCCCAACCCGTGTGCGAATGCCCGCCATCAGCATGTCCCACGTGAGAGCGGTGACATCGCGGCCTCGCGAGAAGGTACAAAGCAAGGCCAGGCTGCGCACGCGATGGCGTGCCGTGAGCGCAAGGTGCTGGGCGATGAGTCCACCCATCGAATGGCCGGCCACGTGGGCCTTCTCCCACCCGGCGGCATCCATCAAGGCCAGCGCATCGGCGGCAAACTGTTCGATGGAGAGTACGCCCGCCGCGGGAAGGCTCCGCCCGATGCCGCGGTTGTCGAAGCTCAGGCATTGGAACTGCGGAGCGAATGCTTCGGTTTGGGGCAGCCAGCCGTCGCCCTGCACGCCGACACCCTGAATCCACAAGACAGGAGGACCGCCGCCGGAAAGGCGGTAGTGGAGGCGGCAGCCCTGATGTTCCAGTTCCGGCACGCGGTTTACATGAAGTAGTCTTTGACCTTTTCGAACAACCCTTTTTCTTTCGGCTCGTTCTCCACGGGCAGGACATCGCGCAATTGCTCCAGCAGTTTGCGCTGCTCCTTGGTGAGTTTCTCGGGAACGCGGACCTCGACGTGGACGTAGAGATCGCCGCGGCCGTTGGAGTTGAGGCGCGGAATGCCGAGGCCCTTGAGGCGGATCTGGCCGCCGTTCTGCACGCCCTCGGGGATCTTCACCGTCTGCAATCCATCGAAGGTGAGCAGATCCACCTCGGTGCCGAGCGCGGCCTGAGCGATATTGACGGGAACGGTGCAGTGCAGCTGATCTTCGTGGCGTTCAAAGACGGGATGGTCCTTCACCTTGATGACGACATAGAGATCGCCGTTCGGGCCGCCATTGACGCCGGGCTGGCCTTCCTGGGTGAGGCGCAGGCGTGTGCCGGTATCGACTCCGGAGGGTATGTTGACCTTGAGCTTACGGTCAGACCGCTTATAACCCTCGCCCTTGCATTCGGTGCAGGCGCGGCGGACAATCTGCCCGCGGCCTCCGCACTGCGAACAGGTGCGGCGGATGGAAAGGAACCCCTGCTGGTAGAGCATCTCGCCGCGGCCATGGCAGGTGGGGCAGGAGGACATGCCGCCCGGCTCGGCACCCGTGCTCTTGCAGCGGCCGCATGGATCGAGGCGGGGGACGAGCAGTTCGGCGTGCTTGCCCTGCATGACTTCTTCGAGCGAGATCTCGAGATCGAAGCGCACGTCATCGCCGCGCTGGGCGCGGTTGCCGGAGCGGCGTCCGCCACCGCCGAACATGTCGCCGAAACCGAACAGGTCGCCGATGATGTCGCTGAAGTCGGCGAAGGCGGAAGGATCGAATCCTGCGGGTCCGCCGGCGGCGCCTTGCAGGCCCTGATGGCCGTAGCGGTCATAGGCGGCGCGCTTCTGCGGATCGCTGAGTACACTGTAGGCTTCCGCCGCTTCCTTGAAGCTCTCTTCGGCTTCTTTGTCGCCGGGGTTGCGGTCGGGGTGAAACTTAAGGGCGAGCTTGCGGTAGGCCGATTTGAGCGTCGAGTCGTCGGCATCCCTGCCGACTCCAAGCACCTCATAGAAATCGCGTTTGGTGCCCGCCATCATGGCCTCACCGCGACTTTCACCATGGCCGGCCGCAGCAGGCGCTCCTTAAATTGGTAGCCTTTCTGATATTCTTCGACGATTTCTTCCTCTTCGTGCTCTTCGGATTGCATCTTGCTGACGGCATGATGCAAATTGGGATCGAATTTCTTGCCCACCGCCTCGACGGGTTCGAGGCCGAGTTTCTTGAGCGATTCGCTCAGCCGCTGATGAATCATCTCCATACCGCGGACGTATTCCTTGTCGGCGCACTCGGATTTGAGGGCGCGGTCGAAGTCGTCGACGATCGGCAGGATGGCCTTTACGGCTTCCATGGCGGCGTATTCGAGCATCTCAAAGCGCTCGCGTTCGGCGCGCTTGCGGAAGTTGTCAAACTCGGCCTGGCGGCGCAATAAACGGTCATTGAGATCGGCGGCCTCCTGCTGGAGCCGGTCACGCTCGGCGGCCAGGGCGGCGAGTTGGTCGGCGGGATCGGCGAGAGAAGCCTGATCGGCGGGAGGATCGGCCTCGGCCGCCGTACCGCTCACCGGAGCGGCTTCTTCGACACCAATATCGGTGTTTTCGGACTTTACTTCTTCCATAATTGTTAGGGTATCAAAGTGGGTCATTCCGGCCTAGGCTTGCAGAGCCTGGCCCACGTGATAGACGGCGCTCATCACGCGTTCGTAGTTCATGCGCATGGGTCCGAGGACGGCGACCTTGGCGGACACGCCGCCGGGCAGGGAAACCGTGAGGCCGATGAGGGAGAGGCCATCCATCGCAGGGTGAAGATCGCCTAAGCCGACCTGTACGGCGACTTCGCCGCTCTCTTCGAGAAAGCGCTCCAGCAGTTCGAGAATGCGCTGTTTTTCCTCGAGCGCCTTGAAGACTTCGCGCAGTTTCTCGCGCGTCAGGTGGAGTTCGACGCCGACGAGGTTCGATGCGCCTTCGGTGTGCAGCGTGGGGGCGAGGCCGATATCGAGGAGGCCCTTTTGCAGCAGGAAGCTGAGGCGCTGCAGCATGAGGTCGTAGATGGCGCGTTCCTGCTCCATGCGCGCCTGCATTTCGCGCTGGATGGCGGAAAAGGTCCATCCGGAGAAATGCATGTTGATATAGTTGCGCAGGCTGACGAGTTCGTCCTGAGTCAGGTCGCGTTCGACGGCGACCACCTTGTCGCGCACCATGCGGTCTTTGGTGACCACCACCATCAGCACGCGGCGGCCGGCCAAGCCGACGAGTTCGACGCAATCGAGCACCTGATTGTCGGTGGGAATGGCGGCGGCGATGCCCATGCTGCGGGAGATCTGCATCAGCAGATGCGAGGAATGCTCGACGCGCTCTTCGACGGTGTCGAGATTGCGGATCTCGTTGCGCAGGCGGGTGGCTTCGACGGAGACGTTCTTGGAAATCTGCAGCGAGTGGACGTACTCGCGGAAAGCCTTGGCGGTGGGCACCCGGCCGGCGGAAGTATGCGGCTGCGAGAGGAAGCCCTCTTCGCTCAAGTCGGCCATGATGTTGCGAATGGAGGCAGGGCTCAAGGCGGTGCCGCTTTGCCGGGAGATTGTGCGGGAAGCAACCGGCTCGCCGGAGTCGATGTAGGCATGGACAATCGAATGCAGAATTTCCGCGGTGCGGTGATTCAAGCTGTTCTGCCGGTTTGTCGTTACCTGTTTCATCGTTCGCTATAACCTCTGGATAGAGCTATCGCAAGACGGGCAAACGTGTCCCTGATGTTCATTGTAAGTGATAGGCCGCAAAGGGGGCAAGATTCGGGAGGTTGGCGCCTGGCGGCTACCGTGCGCCGATGCCGCCGCGGAGGTCGCGGAGCAGGCTGAGCATACCGGGGACGAGGACGATGACAAACAGGGCCGGCAAGATGAAGAGCACGATGGGAAAGAGCATCTTGATGCCGGCTTTGGCGACGCTCGCTTCGGCGCGGAGGCGGCGGCGGGTGCGGAGGGCGTCGGCGTAGACTTTCAAGGCCTGGGAGAGGCTGGTGCCGAAACGCTCGCTTTGGATGATCATGGCGGCGAGCGATTTGATGTCTTCGATGCCGGTGCGGCGTACGAGTTGCTGGAAGGCTTTGGAACGCTCCTGGCCGGCTTTGACCTGCATGACGACGGTGTAGAATTCGGCGGCCAGCGCCGGGTAGATGTATTGCAATTCCTCGCTGACGCGGATCATCGCCTGATCGAGGGCAAGGCCGGTGCCGAGCACGATGCCGAGGAGGTCGACGGTGTCGGGAAGCGCTTCCTGAAGGCGCTGGCGGTGGGCTCGGACGAGGCGGTGGAGCACCTGCTTGGGAAGCAGCCATCCGAGGAGGAATGCGGCCACCAAGCCACCGAACATGCTGGAGATGGGATTGCCACGCTGCAGGTAGAGCATGCCGCCGATCATGGTGGCCATGAAGAAGATCTGGAAAACGACGTAGTAGACGACAGCGCTTTTCTGGCGTACGCCGGCTTGCGAAAGCTCTTTCTCGGTTTCGCGAATCCAGTCTTCGCCGCCGAGAGTGGAGATGAGATAGAGAACGCTGTTGGAGAAGCCTCCGCCGGCGCGGCGGCGCGGGGAGCGCTTGTTGTCGACCATCGCGTTGGTCTGGAGTTCTTCGAGGCGATCCTGCAAAGGATCTTCGGTCTCGGAGAAGAACTGCACGGCGGACCACAACAAGGCGGCCACGATCACGAAGCCGAGGATGAAGACGAGGATGGCGGTGATCATGGGTGGCTCCTAGAATTTCGGGCTCGACAGCTTGCGGATGATGAGAATCCCGACCAATTCGGAAACGATGGCGTAGGTGAGGAACTTGGTGCCGGTTTCGTCGGTATAAAGAAGCTGGATGTATTCGGGCTTGAGAATCCAGAAGCCGAAGCCGACGACGATGGGGAGCGAACAGAGCAATCCGGCGGAGAAGCGCTGTTGCGCGGTGGCGGCCTGCATCTTGGCGGCGAGGTTGAGGCGCTCGCGGATGAGCAGGGAGAGGTTATCGAGAACGGCGACCATGTTGGCGCCGGTCTGGCGCTGGAGGATCAAGCCGGTGATGAAGAACTTGAGATCGACAATGGGGACGCGTTTGCCGAGGCCGCGGAGTGCGTCCTCGAGCGGGGAGCCGAGGGCCATTTCCTCGATCACCTTCTTGAACTCCATGCGGACGGGATCGAAGGTTTCCTGGGCGACGGTTTCGAGGCCGCTCTGGATATTGTGGCCCGCCTTCATGGAGCGGTTGAAAAGATCGATGGCGTCGGGGAGAAGCTCTTCGAACTTGGAGAGGCGCTTCTTGCGGACGCGCAGGATGTAGAGGACAGGAATGGCTCCGATGAGGCCGGAGACGAGCAGGCGGAGAAGGAACAGATTCATCCCCAGGAGGCCGAGGAAGAAATAAATGCCCAGCGTGATGACAATGCTGATGGCGAAGATATCGGCGGCGCGGTAGCGGAGATTGGCCTGGTCGATCATCTCCTGCAGACGGCGCAACACTCCGACCCAGGCCACGAAATCGCCGATGGCGGCGAAGGATCCGCGCTGCTCACGGCGGATGATGTCGGCGCCGCCGCCGGACCGCCGCGGGTTGACGCGGGCGCGCAGTTCGCGCATGCGGCTTTGGAGCACGTCGGCGGACTGGTTCGCCGGAATGACCCACACGTAGTAGGCAGCGGCGAACAACGCGGCGCTGAAGATCAGGAATGTGACGAAGGTCATCATGAGCGGCTAGTCTTTGAGAACCTGTTCCTCCTGGAAGATGGACGGCGAAAGATGAATGCCGTAGGCCTTGAGGCGGGACATGCAGCGGGGCTTGAAGCCGGTGGCCTTGAAGCGGCCGGTGATGCGGCCGCGCTGATTCACGCCAGTGCGTTCGAGGTTGAAGATGTCGTCGAGAATTACCTGGTCGTCTTCGACGTCGCGCACTTCGGCGATGGAGGTGATCTTGCGGGTGCCGTCGTTCAGGCGGGCGCAGTGCATCACGATGTTGACGGCGGAGGAGAGCATCTGGCGAATGACACGGTCAGGGATGTTGGCGCTGGCCATCATGACCATGGTTTCGAGGCGGGCGAAGGCGTCGCGGGGGGAGTTGGCGTGGCAGGAGGTCATGGAGCCGTCGTGGCCGGTGTTCATGGCCTGCATCATATCCATGGCTTCGCC